>JBBQXY010000202.1:0-9021 GCA_038209195.1 Ktedonobacterales bacterium
GAAAAAATCTGGCATGCGCTGGACTCCTGATGGCTTGGATGCGGTCCTCGCTTTGCGCACTTCCGTTCTCAACCAGTCCTACAACTCATTCTGGAAACTCGAATATGCTGCTTGATTGCCTACAACTTTTTCATACACCCTTTCTCCCATGTAAGATGACAACATACTAGGAATTTGCTATACTACAACTACATTTTCACTGTATCATAATCAGGATGCGAAAGAAAAACCCAACCTAATGGATGTAAAAGACGAATCTTCTGCCACCACTATAGCGGAAGACGAAGAAATACAACAACCTACTGACCTAACTAATCCAACTGATCCTGCTAGCAAAAATGAAAACGATAGCACGCCACGAGCGCCGTGGCGTGCGCGGCTTGCGCCATGGTGGCAGGCCACGCTGGCAGTCCTACCCGCGTTTATTCTAACACGTATCGTCTTTATGTTACTGACCTATTTTGGCGCGGTCCTTTTTACCGTCAGCAACTATTCGTATCAAGCTCTACCCTTAAGCACCATTCTGCGCAGTTGGTATCGCTGGGATGCCATACACTTTCAAGCTATCGCCACCCAAGGCTATGCCCAGTTCGAGAATACTGCTTTTTTCCCGCTCTACCCATGGCTGGAACGGCAAGTCGCCGCCTTACTACACATTCACACCGACGTCTTTCTAGCGGGTATGCTCATTGGCAATATCGCTTTCCTTGCCACCATGATCGTGCTCTTCCGTTTCGTAGAGACGGAATTTGATACCGCTACGGCCCAACGTGCCACACTCTATCTCGCCATTTTCCCCAGCGCCCTCTTTTTCTTCGCCGCTTATAATGAATCGCTCTTTCTCTTCTTTGCTCTCGTCGCTTTGTATGCCATGCGCCGTAGCTCATGGTGGATCGCAGGCGTCTTTGGAGGATTGGCCGTGTTGACCCGTTCTGTCGGCATGGTACTGCTGCCGGTCTTTTTGTACGAATTCGTTCGCCAGGTCTGGCCTTTACTAAGAGCAACCGTGCGCGAAAAAGCTCATCAGCGCAGCCTGCTTCTGCTCACAGGTCTACTACCGGGCTTGCTCATCCCAGCCGGCTTGGGTATCTACTCCTACTATTTGAGCCGCCGTTTTGGCGACCCCATCGCCTACTCGCATGCCCAGGCCATTTGGCGTCTTGGCCCCATCGTACCGTGGTATGCTCCAATCGTAGCCATTCGTGCCATGCTCACCTTCTCGCCTTTCACCTTCTCTACCGCCCATAACTTCATTGATCTGGGTGCCTTTGTGCTCTTCTCCATCCTCCTGCTCCTCTGTTTCGTCGGTCCTGAACGTTTTGCCATCAACCAGTGGGGCATAATCTTTTTCGGCATCATGGCCCTGGGCCTGCCATTACTCTACCCTGGCACATCCTATAACCCCATGCCAGCCATGGAACGCTACGTCCTCGAAGTGATCCCATGCTTTATCCTCCTCGCCCGCTATGGACGACGCCCCTGGTTCCACCAAGCATACCTCATCCTCTCCCTCCCTCTCTTAGCCTTCCTCACCCTCCAATTTATCACAGGCCACTGGACAACCTAACATCTCATCCCCCAACTCCTCCAGGGTTTCTCAAACGTCTTGTAGTCTCGTGCGCTAGCGTTCTCCTGCTTGGGCCTTTGTGATGGTTGGGACATTTGTGATCTCCAGTTCTCAGCAGTCTTGTATTCGATAGAATAATGCCTGAGAGGTTGTGATAGTTGTGACTTGGGACATTTGTGACTTGGGACATTTGTGATATTGCTTTTTTGTTGGTTGAGATCAGAACTTGTGATGATGCGGACATTTGTGACTTGGGACATTAGTGATCTTGCTTTTTTATTGGTTGAAGTGTTAGGGGAGGATGATGAGAGAGATCTCGGAGGATGCTACAGGTTCTAACGAAGGGTACCTTGTGGTACCTCTAGGAAGAGTATAGCATATTTCGAGGAAGCAAGCAAGAGGTGTAATGGCGCGACCGGGAAATGATTACTGCTTTGTGCACCTTTTGAGAGGCCCTGAAACTCCTCAATAACTCCTGCTTGACAGAGATGTTAACAATTAGTATAGTAAGCATGGCGTATTAGTACGCCTTTACACGTCTAAATGGCACGGGCAAGCCCCCCCAAAGAGCTTCCTTTACCCCAAAACGTGTTCATAATAACATTTTTCTCATTCACATACTTTACTGCAATACAAAAACATTATAAGGTCGGACTTGTGTACACTTGTCGGAACATAGCCACGGGGATAAATGATACGCTCAAACTATCTCTACAAGTCCGCCTTTGGGCGACCATACAATTGAAGCATACGACAACTTCAACCGGCTGGCCGCCCCTACAGTTGGAGGTAGGCCGACGTGACGACACCATTGATCGTCTTTTTTGCCCTGGTTCTACTGTTCGGTGCCGGGATGGCACTTGCCGCGGGATATCTCTATGGGCGAACGCAAAATAAAGCTCGCTATGAAGAAATGCTGCTGGCGGAAAAAAGCACAAGCGAGCTCAAACTACTGGAAGTCCAGACTCGGCAAAACGATGCACTACGCGAAGCTCGCGATGAAAACGCTCGTTTTCGTGCCACCATCGAGCGCGAGAACGCCGAGCGGCGCACTGAACTACAACGCCAGGAACGACGCATACAGCAAAAAGAAGAAACCCTAGAACGCAAAATTGAGGCCCTGGAACAACGCGAACGCAAGCTCATCACCCGCGAGAAAGGCTTAGATCAGACTCGCGACGAAATAGAAACGCTCAAGCAACGACAGACCCTTGAACTTGAGCGCATCGCGCAATTGACTGAAGACCAGGCCAAGGAAATCTTGCTCACCCGTATCGAAACACAAGTACGCACAGAAGCAGCGCACCGTGTGCGTTTGATAGAGGAGCAAGCTCGCGAAGAGGCTGATAGCCGTGCTCGTGAAATCATCACGCTCGCCATTCAACGCTGCGCCTCCGACCAGGTCGCAGAGGCCGTTGTCTCCGTTGTCCCACTTCCCAACGACGAAATGAAGGGCCGCATCATTGGACGTGAGGGTCGCAACATCCGTGCCCTAGAAGCCGCCACTGGCGTTGACCTCATCATCGACGATACGCCAGAGGCCGTTATCCTCTCCGGCTTTGATCCTGTCCGCCGCGAAATAGCACGACTAGCTCTCACCAAACTCATCCTCGATGGGCGCATTCATCCCGCCCGTATCGAAGATGTCGTTGCTAAGGCTCGCCAGGAGGTCGATATCGTTGTGCGTGAAGCAGGCGAGCAGGCTGCTTTAGAGGCAAACGTCCATGGTTTGCAGCCAGAACTCCTAAAAATACTCGGACGTTTGCATTTTCGCACCAGTTATGGGCAAAATGTCTTAGCCCACTCAGTGGAAGTCTCGATTTTGGCCGCCACTATCGCACATGAAATCGGTGCCGATGTAAATGTATGTAAGACCGCTGCATTGTTGCACGATATGGGCAAAGCTATTGACCAGGAGGTTGAAGGGCCGCACGCTATCATCGGTGGCGAAATAGCCAAGCGTTTCGGCAAATCGCCTAAAATCATTCATGCCATGGTCGCGCACCATGCGACCGAGGCCGAACCCCAGAGCTTGGAGGCGGCCATCGTTCAGGCTGCTGATGCCATTTCAGCCGCTCGTCCTGGCGCACGTCGTGAAACTATCGACCTGTACATCAAGCGTCTCGAAGCACTGGAAAATATCGCCAACTCGTTTACCGGCGTCGAAAAATCGTTCGCCATCCAGGCCGGTCGCGAAGTGCGCATCATCGTGAAACCAGAAGAGATTGATGAGTTCGCCGCCAGTCGCCTCGCCAGCGATATCGCGCATAAAATCGAAGAAAACCTGGACTATCCAGGCCAAATCAAAGTCTGCGTAGTGCGCGAGACCCGTTCCGTGGACTACGCCCGCTAAAATCTAGAAAGCGAAATACAAAGAATTATGCCCAATTATATTGACCTTCACACCCATTCGACCGCCTCGGATGGCATCTACTCACCAACAGAATTGCTCCACCGCGCCAAGGACATCGGCCTGCGCGTCCTGGCCCTGACCGACCATGACAGCACAGGTGGACTCGTCGAGGCCGCGCAAGTTGCCGCCCAGTTGGACATAGATTTTATTCCAGGCATCGAAATCAACACCGATGTGGGCGGTGGTGAAGTGCATGTCCTGGGATACTTCCCCGAATACGAACGCCCTGCCTTTCAGGCCGTCCTGACCGTCTTGCGCGATGCACGCGAACGCCGAGGCCAGCGCATGGTCGAACTGCTGAACGAGCAAGGTATCAATGTCGAGTGGGATCGTGTTCGTCACATTGCCCAGGGCTCGGTGGGCCGACCACACGTCGCCAAGGCATTGCTAGAGGCGGGCTATGTCCAGACCATTGGCGAAGCCTTTGACAAATATATCGGCAAAGGCTGCTATGCCTACGTCCCCCGCTACCGACTAACTCCAGAGGACGCCGTGCATTTAATTGCCAGCGCCAACGGCCTGCCAGTCATCGCCCACCCCATTGAACTACCAGGCCTCGCCGACCTGCGTAAGTCGCTACCTGACCTCTGTGCTGCTGGTATGGTCGGTCTGGAGACCTATTACGGCCCCTATAGTACCGCGGAAGAGCAAGCTTTGCGTGCTTTGGCCGACGAGTACGACCTCATTCCCACAGGTGGCACCGACTTCCATGGCCCTGGCATCCATCCCACCCCTCTGGGTGGTCGTCCCGTTCCCCCCGAAGCCGTCGAACGCCTGAAAGCCGCCGCCGCACAACGCCGTGGCAAGACACCCCCAACCTTCGAGCTACCCCCACCCGTAGAAGAAAAATAACACAAACTAAAACAAGGTGATAAAGAACCACCACCCGCGAGTGGTGGTTCTTTATCACCTTGTTTTATGTATTGATTCACAACCCCCGTAGAGCCTCTTTCCTGCCAGCATCACGCCAGCGACTCCCACCCTCATTCGTCTCCACAACGGGTCGCCTGCGCAACTTCTCCCGTTCTGTCTGCTCATCTGAGAGAAGACTACCCACAATAGCCGCTATCTGCGTGGCAGTAGGCACCGGCATCTCCGTTCCATCATCAACACCACTAGCCTCTTTCCCCACTGTTTCCGTCTCTATTGCCAACGAATCTTTCTTTCGCGTATCCCATTCCTCGGCTACAAAATCGGTCGAGAGATCACCGGCGATAAAACGAGGTTGCTCCATCAGCCAACGCGCAAAAGGCAGTGTCGTGCGCACACCCAGAATATGGTATTCTGCGAGGGCGCGTCTCATGCGCGCAATAGCCTGAGGCCGATCTTTGCCCCAAATAATCAGTTTCGACAAGAGAGGATCATAAAACAATGGCACTTGCAATCCCGCGTACAGACCGCTATCCAGACGCACGCCCGGCCCAGATGGCTCCTCTAGTGCCTGGACCGTACCCGTGGCGGGCAAAAAGCGATTCTCCGGGTCTTCCGCCGAGATGCGGCATTCGATAGCCGCACCGCGCATCACAATCTGTTCTTGCGTAAACGAGAGCGGCAACCCTGCCGCGACACGGAACTGCTCTTGGACAAGGTCGATGCCAGTCACCAGTTCAGTCACCGGATGCTCAACCTGGATACGCGCATTCACCTCCAGGAAATAAAAATTCCGCTCTGGACCCAGCAAAAATTCTGCTGTACCAGCATTGACATAATGTATGGCGCGTATCAGTTTCACCGTTGCCCTGGTCATCTGCTCACGCAAGGACTCGTCCAGCACAGGAGAGGGGGATTCCTCGATCAGTTTCTGGTGGCGGCGTTGAATACTACATTCCCGCTCACCCAGGTGAACCACGTTGCCGTGAGTATCAGCAATGAATTGTACCTCGATATGCCGTGCGGGCGAGACCGCCTTTTCGATATACACGCGTCCATCGCCAAAGGCACTGCGCGCCTCGCTCTGCGCCGTTCGCAACGATGAGAGCAGGTCTTTCGGCTCACGCACAAAGCGAATCCCCTTACCCCCACCGCCAGCAGCAGCCTTCAACAAAACAGGATAGCCCAACTTTGTCGCCATCTCGCTGACTTTGCTATCATCCTCCACATCACTCATCGCCCCCGGCACAATTGGCACCTCAGCCGCCTGCGCGGTACGCCGTGCCGCCGTCTTCTCGCCCATCGCACGTTGCGCCTCCGCCGATGGCCCTACGAAAATTAGCCCGTTCTCCCGGCAAGTATCGACAAACGTTGCATTCTCCGACAAAAAACCATAGCCTGGATGTATCGCCTCTACCCCTGCATACTTAGCTACCTCGATCAACGTAGGAATGTGTAAATAACTTTTACTGGCCTGGGAAGGCCCAATATAATATGCCTCATCCGCCATGCGCACATGCAATGCATTGCGGTCTGCATCACTATAGACAGCGACACTCCTCAAACCAAGATCACGGCACGCCCGAATGATACGCACCGCGATTTCCCCCCGATTCGCGATCAGCACCTTGTGAAATGGCCAGGCAGAGCTAGCATTCGAGGTATCCGAGGTATCTAAGGCATCCATAATAACTCCTTAAACTGCGACTTTTTCTGACAGTATAGCACCTTCGCTATCCATCCTACTAGCACAAGCCCCCATAACCCCCCACTCCCATAAGTTCTATCTCTTGCAATTTAAGTTCCATTTCTTGCAAAAGTGGGGTACACTACGCAGTAGGAATATCTTGGTATCCAGTCTCCTGTTTATTGGCATCGGTCAATACGTTACAAGTAGTGGTTATGTGGTTTGGGGTCTCCCCGTCTGAGAAGGGACGAATGCGCACATGTTCAATTTGAAATGGCTTTCCAACATGCCTATTTTTCGGCGCCTCTTTCTGGCGTTTGCTCTGGCTGCTGTCTTCTCCGGTAGTATTATTACAGTGTTAGGCACCACCTACGTCACCATCCTTACCACACGAGGTCAGGCAGAACAAACCAACAACGCAGCAATGAAACTTGTCACGAGCCAACTCTCCGATTTGCAACAAATGAATGCCAACCTTGCTGCATTTCATGCCTCTTCGTTTGCTGATCCGGGGATGTACGGCCAAAACGATCCTACCATGCCTGCCACTATGGCACATGATTTGCACAACGAGATTATTTTGCTGACCAGTAATTTCGCACAAGCCTTAGCGACCTACAAGCAAAAATATCAGCTCACAATCTCACCAGACATGGCACAGATCCAAAGTATCTTGCAGAGCAATACCTCTTACAACCAGCTTGCTGCACAGCAGCACCAGACGTTGCAGAACGTCTGGTCGCAGCAATGGCCCAAATACCTGGTAGCGCAGCAGCAAGAGTTGCTTGATGGGAAGTCCAATGCTTCCCTTACCATCGCACATCACGACCTCATCACTGCTAACGCCCTTTTTCAGCCGCTGCTGGTGAGTTGGCAGCAAATCGTGGATATTACGCAAGCAGTGAGCGATCAAATTGCCACCGTTGGGACATCACAGACCGATCCCATCATTTTTGCCACGTTAGCCGCGATCCTCAGCACGGTGATAGTCGTCGTCGCCATTGGTTTTATCATCAACTTAACGATTACGCGACCTCTTCGTCAACTGGCAACGCTAACCCGCCGCATCGCCAAAGGTGAAACCAGTGAGCGAGCCGTATTGGTAGGTCATGATGAAATCTTTATGGTGTCCGACTCCATGAATAAGATGTTAGATAACATTGTCCGTCTCATTCAAGAGACCCAGGCCCAGCGCGATAACCTGCAAGGTCAGGTGGAGAAACTGGTCAGTGAAGTCAGCGGTGTTGGTGAAGGAGACCTGCGTGTGCAGGCCGAGGTCACCGCTGACGCCCTTGGAGTGCTAGCCGACTCCTTTAACTACATGGTCGAAGAACTGGGTAGCCTGGTGGTACGCGTCAAGTTGGTCTCCCACGAAGTCGAACACTCAACTTTCGCCATTTTTGAACGCTTGACACAGTTGGTGGAAACAGGCGATATCCAGATCAAACAGATTGGTGGCGCAGGGGTTGAGATAGAGCGTATGGCCGATTCCAGTCGGCAAGTAGCTGACCGCGCCCAAAACCTCTCCTCCCTTTCACGAAACGCCCGCCTTAGTGCGCAAGGTGGACGCGCAGCGATCCAACAGACGGTGCAAGGTATAGGCCGTATTCACTCAAATGTACAAGAAACCGCCACCAAGGTGCAAACGCTCGGTGAGCGTTCCCGCGAGATCAATAACATTGTCGGCGTTATCTCAGATATTGCCCATCAAACGAACCGCCTCGCCCTCGACGCCGCCATTCAAGCCGCTATGGCTGGAGAGAACGGGAAAGGTTTTGCTGCCGTCGCCGCCGACATTCGCCGCCTCGCCGAGCGAGCGAAGGATCAGGCAAACATGATCACGAAAATCGTGCGCGGTGTCCGCGAAGATATCGGTGCGGCCGCCGTCTCCATGCAAGATACTGAGCGTGAAACGTCCGCTGGTGCCAAACTTACCAACGAAGCGGGCGTGGCCTTGGAGTCAATCTTTACGTCCGTCGAACTACAAGCCAAAGAGATTGAAAATATTAACCAGATGGCGGCCCAACAACTCCAATCTTCCAGCACAGTGGTACAAATTATCCGCGCAGTCACCAGCACAACACAGCAAAGTAATATGAGCACGCGCGAAGCCTCCCAGAATATGGAACGCCTGGCCCGTCTGGTTGAACAGTTACGCTCGTCGGTGGAAGCCTTCAAACTGCGCGAAAATCAAAACTATTCTGTCCCCCCCGTCAATGTCACATCGTTCGACCACACAAATAACCAGCTGTCCATCAGCAGTGTTTTACGCGCCGTCACATTCATCCCTGCTGGCACCAACCCTGGCATCGCCGCTACAACAGGCCCGCGCAACACCATACCACTAGTTCCACCCTCCTCATCAGCTCCACTCGCCCCACCCAATGATCCCTTCTCTTTTTATCCCATCACTCCCAACCACCCGCAAAACGACGCCTGGTCAACCCAACACCAGCAATCCGCCATGGGCGAATCAATAAACAC
>JBBQXY010000203.1:0-8856 GCA_038209195.1 Ktedonobacterales bacterium
TGTAGCCCACGCTGCTTGCTCAGCTTATCTTATTGTACTGACCCCTCGTAGATACCCATGACGGTGCCAAGGAACTTCAAAGCATCTTCTTTTTTGCGCTGGAAAGAGTTACGACCAATAATCGAGCCGGAACCGCCGCCATCGCGAATGGCGCGGGCTTCCGTGAAGAACTCATCGTCGGCAGCAGTCGCACCACCGGAGAAAATGACGATACGACGACCATTAAACGAACTCTGCACCACGTGGCGTACACGATCAGCCAGGGTTGCGATCGGAATCTCGTATTTTTGATAAACCTTCTGCGCCTCTGGCAGTTCCACTTTCGCGCTGGGCAGCTTGACCTTGATGATGTTCGCGCCCAATTGAGCGGCAATCTGGGCCGCGTAGGCTACGACATCAACAGAAGTCTCACCGTCTTTGCTGATGCTGCTCCCACGCGGATACGACCACACGACCACAGCCAACCCAGCCTCTTTGGCTTCTTCGACCAGGCCGCGCAGCTCTTCGTACATCGTGACACGCTCAGACGACCCGGGATAGATTGTGAAACCAACAGCGACACACCCCAGGCGCAAGGCATCACTGACGCCAGAAGTGATCGCGGAAATGGGATCTTTCTCATCGTTCAAGACATCGTGGTTATTGCACTTCAAGATCAGAGGGATATCTCCGCAGTAGTCAGCGATGCCCGCCTCCAAAGACCCCAATGGCGCGGCATACGCGTTACAGCCAGATTCAATAGCCAACTGGAAATGGTACCGCGGATCATAGCCAGCAGGATTGGGAGCAAAACTACGGGCCGGTCCATGCTCAAAGCCCTGGTCCACCGGCAAAATAACCATTTTTCCAGTGCCACCCAGCCGACCATGATTGAGCATACGGGCCAAATTTGTTCGTACACCAGGGTTTTCGCTGCTATACCAGCTTAAAATTTCTCGAATGCGATCATTCATCGTTTCAGTTCCTTCTCACTTATGGGTAAGTGATCTTCATGACTACAGGCAGTATCACCGCCTGTATTGTATCACTCAGCACGAAAGTTTTTAAAATAGTCTTGCTAAAAGTGTATCACATTCATAGCGTTCAGGGGTGCCCAAACTTACCCTCTCATGCAAAAGATGTACAGCAAACAAGCCCCATTTTCGCTACATCTTACGTTTATGCTACTAAACACGGTTTTTTTCCCTGAAATTGGCAATTCGGGAAGAATATGCTTTTACTTGTCTAAACGAGAACAACAATCCTTAATATAACTTCAAATCGCCCTAAGTGGTTACACAAGTGATGGAAATAAATCGAACAGTGTTACTTAAGACACATTGACACGTTTAAATACAAAGATATGTGATAAAGAACAGAGTATTTGGGAGAGAAAGCATTCGTGTGCTCACTGACCGGCATGTATCATGCCAGTTCTGTAGCTCAATTTGGAGGATCAAAAAAATGGGTGGTAGTAATTTTGAACTCATCATGCAAGAAGTACTCAATCAAAAGCAGCATATGGATGAGTTGCTGGCTGAAAACAGCGAATTACGACGTCAATTAACAGCCTTACGTTCAGGACAGGGCATCTTCATCGAAATTGAGGGTAGGCAATTCGCGCTTGAAAGTGAAACATTCACCAATCCATTCCCGGTTCAATCAGTCCCAACTACCCCTGCCATATTTGAGTTAGAGCCACCAGCACAAACAACAGCAGTAGCAACGTCCAGCAACATGCCAATGGGAACGATCCCTGAGACTCCCTATCCCAGCGCCGACGACTTTGCGCAAGTAGCGCAGTTCTCGCACAAAGTTGATGAGGTAGGCGAAGAGGAAGAAGTTCCACCAGCGCACACATCGCCATTCCTGGAAGAAATGCTCCTTGATGAATTTGCATCAGCGGCGACCAGTCCCATGGCTGTGTGGAAGGCTCCGGTCACAAGAAAACTGGCCGCCATCGACGAAGACCAAAATGCAGCCCTACGCAAAGAACTGATTGGCAGTTTCTTACTCGAATAGGTGGGAAATTGTTGGCACCTACATGTAGTGATGCCCCTGGTGGGCATCATTTGGTAGGCATCATGTCAATTCCTCTAACTCTCCCAGGCAAAAAAGAGAGGCACTTTTCTAGTGCCTCTCTTTTTGATGTGCTGTGCTACGCGTTCAGCAACATTAAATCTGGAAATTAGTACTAACTTGGGCAATTGGTGGGTTAGCAGTAGCCTGTGCCAACAATATGAACGTAAACGAGCTATTGTTCTGCGGCATCATGAACGTTATCGTCCCAGTGGCACCCGTTGTGCCTGCACTTAGAGGGTAGGGCAACGTGTTATTAGTAGAAGAATTGGTAACACTGCCTGACTGCAAGCGCATAGTATCAGCACTGGTGTAAAAAGTGCCATTTGTTGACGGATTGTCAGCCTTTAAGGTCAATACAATGAAGCGCATTCCCGTATCGGCCTGTTTTCCATTCGCGCTTAAACTTGACGTCACCGAAGTCAACGTCCAATTGACTCCACCATATTGAAACGTGGCATTCGGTGTAATTGATTTCAGTTTGTACGCGCTCAAATCAGCACTGCCCGTCAACGGAACGCTCAGCAGAGTCTCGCTCGCGGCCCCAAATTGCAGAGTCAACTGGTTAATCGGAATACTTTTTGTGAGGGGGAAATCTATCCAGTTCGTGCGCTGCACAGCCTGCCCAATAATCCCATCTATCTTTGAAGTGCCAGCCGTTACTGTCGTTTTATCCGGTAGTACGATCTGTAACTGATTGGTGTAATTCATGTACACCGTATCTGTTGTCGGATTATGTTCAGTAACATTGACGCGCAATGTTACAGGTGAAGAGGGCGAGGAATCATCTGTAAAACTGCTCGCCTCCTGTACGTTGACAATGGTAAAATCAACGCTCGAGTACGTCAGGCTCTGATTGATTTGTGCCGTGGTAAGTGTAATGGCTTGCGGAGTACCACCATTGCTATTACTGCCAGTAGTTGTCGTTGTACCTGTCGTGGTCGAGTTAGCCGCATTGATTACATACCTGTAGACAAGGTACGAACCTCCAGCACATAGACCCACAATTAAGAGAATAACCAGCAGTACCCCACAACCGATTTGGCCCAACACACCCTTAGATGAGTCCTTTACCGGTTTCGCAAATGTGGGTATGGATGCGGGTGCGGGTGCAGCTTGAAAATTCTGCTGCGCGGGTGCTGCCTGTGGTGGGTAATACGTGTTGGTAGAAGACGGTGGGGCTTGGTTATACCCACCAAAAGGCGGCGGCGGTGGCGGTGTTGCTGCATTAGACATATTTGGAACAGGTGGATACTGATCGCCACTTGAAGCTGCTGCGGTTGGAACACCAAAGCCCGCGTCTATCGTTGAGCCACAATTTGAGCAGAATCGTTGCCCAGGGGTCATAGGTGAACCACACTGGGGGCAAAATGTTTGTGCCATAGCTTCTCACCTTCGTTCAAAGTTAGATGTTAGCTTGCACTGAGCAAGAAATTAAAATGTGTACCGGAACTCAGTGTAACAGTAGTCTGCAACAAAGTATATCAGCAATTATGCAGAATCATTAGTGTGTATGCCATTAAATGACTATTGTATAGCTCACAAAAGAACCATCATGGAAGCTGAAAATCTGTACTGGCCTGGTTAGCACCACTTTGCGGCAACAAGAGTAAGGTAAAGGCATTACTGTTCTGAGGCACGAGAAAACTAACGGTGCCAGTTTTCCCAGTCTCTCCTGTATCGAATGAGACAGGCAGTGTAGTATCTTTCGCCGTTGCCGTAGTAGTGCCCGTTTTCAGGCGCATATAGTCGTAGGGCGAACCGGGGATAGCCAACTGCGATAAGGTGTTATCCACTTGTAACGTTATCACGATATAAACGTTGCCTTTACTGGCTTGTAGACCAGCAATACTGAGTTGCGAGGTGGCATTGGTGAGCGTATAATTTAGCCCCAGATAGAGCATTGGCCCATGAAGTTTTACCGACTTAGGGGCATACCTACTCACATCCGTGTGAGCAGTCAGCGGAATAGTCATCTGAGCCTCATTCGCTGCCCCCAATCGCACTGCCAATTGATTGATCTTCATGCTACGCGGAACAGCGAAATCAACAAAGCTTGTCTGCATCGCAGCAGGGACGATACCAACCTTCGCTTTAACAAACGCTGGAGCTACCACATTTTTGTTTGGTAAAATCAACCGTGCGATATCGCTATAGAGCCAACTAACCGTGATCGCGCTAGGGTTCTGCTCCTGGATAGTGAGGCGCACCATGCCGTCAGTGGCAGAATTGGGATCGTTGACAAAGCTATCTGCTTGCTGTGCATTCTGGATGGTCAAGTTCACCCCTGCATAGCTCACGGTAGTATTGAGCTGGGTCGTGGTGATCGGCGGCTGCGTCCCGCCATTCGCACTCCCAAGATGGATACCCAACACACCAATAGCAATATAACTGCCCAGTCCAATGACGAGCAGTAGCACCAGAAGGGCCAAGAACAAACCAATCCTCCCGCGCCTACGCGTTGTAGGGGGTGCTGAAAATGGCTGTGGAGAGGTCGGCTTCATAGTCGGCTGCAACTGTGCTGGTTGCGTGTGCGATGGTTGGCCCTCCATGTCGTAGTGAATTGGTTGCGTGGGAATATCTGGATTATCTAACGTACTAGCCGCCGTCGCAGTAGCTTTAGGACTCATGACAAGTCCACAGTTGGCACAAAAATGTTGACCCGCCACCGTCGGTTTGCCGCACTGTGGACAAAAAGGTGGGATGGCTTGCGCCATAGCAATGTATTCTCCTTGCATAGTTACTCGCAACGATTTTATTGTAGCATAGATCACGAGATTGGCTATGACACAGATCACATGAGATTGTTGCACACAACCTGATAGAAATCTGCCAGGTTGGGAGTGCCGAGGCCAGTGGTATAATCCCAGCCAGTGGTGGCGGGATAATAGAGGTTATCGCCACGAGTAACATCATAAAATGGGTGCATACCGCCATTTTTGTTCGCGGCAACATAGAACATGCTCGGCGAATATGCATATTTGCCAATTTGCTTTATCAAGCCCTCGTTCACCAGCGCTACACCAGCCGCCCAAATAGGTGCGGCAGCACTCGTTCCACCTACCGCGCCCCATTGCCCGTTATAATAAACGGCTAAAGCATAGGCTGCGGCAGCAATATCGGGTATCTGGCGCCTACCTCGCGAGTACTGATTATTTACACCAGGCGCATTCTGCCAGTTTGGCCGTCCATATGCTTCGCTCAGACCACCACCAGTGCCCCATTGATTTTTGCAGGTGCGCAGGTTTGAACCATCGGACCAGGCAGCTTCATTAGCACGATTCTGCTTCCCGTTCACAGTGAGATATGTTCCACCAACGGAGGTAGCCCAGGGATCGCTGGCGGGGAAACTCACCGAAAGGCTGTGGTAGACGCCGCCGGTAAAGGCTGCACAGTCTCCGCTGGCGACAAAAACCGTCATATGCTCGACCTGGGTCAATATCTGGATGCTCTTATCGATGGCTACGCGATCATCCTGGGTAATATCGCTTTCTGCGGTGCCAAGGCTCAGACTAACAACGCTACCTGCGCTAGCATTGTTCGTGTTATCGTTGATAATCTGTTGTAATATATCGTCAACCTGAGTCCAGGTATCGTAATTTGCATTACCATCGGTCTCATAATCATTAATATTGACTGAGCGAGCCAGACTCGCAACCATCTCAATATCCAGCGTAGATTCACCTAGAGCCTGCGTTGGTGTACCATCAATATTGGCAGCATTGAACTTGCCCTGGAAGTTGATACAATCGAAGTAGTTCTGAATATCATTTGCGTCAAAACCATCAATCTCGACCAGGTTCACGGTCATGTTCTCCCCATGCCAGCCACGATTCCAGAGCTGATCGTAACCATAGGCATGGGCGACATCCTTTGGCAATAATGTCTGATCAAGGGCGTTGCAATCCTGCGTTGGACGGCGTTGCGACTGTTTGGGTTGCAGTCGTTGGGTGAACATACCGCTTTGCGGCGGCGCGCTGTAATTATCCAATCCAGTGATGGCGGCTATTGAATCGACCAGGAACTTCGGCAGTTTTGGTGGTTTCGCGGGTGCAAAATAGGTACGGTTATTGAGCTTATGGGTCACAAAATTCGTTTGCAATAGTGTGGCAATCGTTTTAGCTTTCGCGGTAATGGTGAGATGAGTACGCAATTTGCTCAGTTGCAGCCCGATGCCGCCCAGGTTAAAGAAATCCTTGATTCTCTGGTAGGTGGCGTCGTCAATGCCAATCTGGCTCGCGAATTGTTCCAATCCCGACGGATGACCAGGTTGAATCTTCTGAGCAGCGAAATGGTCAAGAACGCTTTGGCTAACTTTAAAAGTGATACCTACACGCATCGGTGTCGTATCTGGCAATGGCCCAACCACGGGCGCGTTTAAGACCTGTGCGGGTAAGTGTAGATCAATGGTGGTGAATTGCAATGGCGCAGGTGTACCACAACTTGCCAGCGGAGTCGCTAGCAGCAGCAGTCCCATTACACCTGCTAACATCCGATAATTGAAGATGTGCATAATTCTACGAATAACGGTCATGAATGGTCCTCCGCGATAAAAATGTAGCCAATATATTATTTCAGCGTTATCTTCCATTAACACGATGTAACACAAGGAAACAGTTCAATTCACCTATGAATACCCCTATAGACGTGGTATAATGAGAGTGGAATTGGAAAAGATATTCTACTTGTTGAGGATAGAAAAAGGATGCCAGAATTTAAAGTTGAAGCCCCGTTTACACCGACAGGGGATCAGCCAGGTGCAATTATGAAGCTGGTTGAAGGTATCAACAAGGGCAGCAAAATGCAGACATTGCTCGGTGTGACAGGTAGCGGAAAAACCTATACCGTCGCCAAAATTGTTGAACAGGTGCAAAAACCAACGCTCGTGCTCGCCCCAAACAAGACCCTGGCGGCACAACTGTATAGCGAATACAAAGAGTTCTTTCCTAATAATGCGGTAGAATACTTTGTCTCCTACTATGACTATTATCAGCCAGAAGCATATATTGCGCGGACAGATACCTATGTCGAAAAAGAGAGCATGCTGAACGAGGAGATCGAGAAACTGCGTCTCTCCGCGACACGTAGCCTCTTTGAACGCCAGGATGTCCTGATCGTCGCCTCCGTCTCCTGCATCTATGGACTGGGCAGTCCAGAGGAATATGGACAGGTCGTGTTGACCTTGAAGGTGGGAGAGGATCGCCGCCGCGATAAGATTTTACGCCACCTGACGGAGATACAATACGAGCGCAACGATGCGAATTTCGTTCGTGGTCGTTTCCGTGTGCGTGGCGATGTGCTGGAGATCTTTCCCGCCTATGAAGATGTCGCGGTACGCGTTGAGTTTTTTGGCGACGAGATCGAGCGCATGACAGAGATCGACCCTTTAACGGGCGAGGTGCTGGGCAAGCGCATACGGCTGGATATCTATCCCGCCAAACACTGGGTCACAACGCAAGAACGCCTCAATCGTTCTATCGAGTTGATCGAGGCGGAGTTGGAAGAGCGTCTGGCGGTATTGGAAGCAGATGGCAAACTGCTGGAAGCAGCACGACTGAAGCAGCGCACAAACTTCGATATAGAGATGCTGCGCGAGACTGGATTCTGCTCCGGTGTAGAGAACTATTCACGCCACCTGGCAGGTCGCGGTGCAGGAGACCAACCCTGGACATTGCTGGACTATATGCCAGACGATTTCTTGCTGGTTGTGGACGAGTCACACGTCGCGCTGCCGCAAGTGCGCGGCATGTTCGCGGGCGATCGTTCGCGCAAACAAGTGCTCGTCGATTATGGTTTTCGCCTACCATCCGCACTCGATAATCGACCATTGACCTTCCCTGAATTCGAGAAACAGATCGATCAGGCTTTGTTTGTCTCCGCGACGCCGGGACCATATGAGTATGAGCATAGCAACTCCATTGTAGAGCAAGTTATTCGACCTACTGGCCTGCTCGACCCGCTCATCAGCGTACGTCCTACGAAAGGACAGATCGATGATCTGCTGGCAGAGATTCGGCTACGGGTCACGAAGGGGCAACGAGTTCTGGTCACGACCTTAACCAAGAAGATGGCGGAAGACCTGGCCGACTATATGCAAGAGTTAAGCATCAAAGTTCACTACCTGCACTCTGAAATCGATACGATTGAGCGGATCGAAATTCTGCGTGATCTACGTCTGGGTGTCTACGACGTGGTCGTTGGCATCAACCTGCTCCGTGAAGGGCTTGACCTACCAGAAGTGTCGTTAGTGGCAATACTCGACGCCGATAAAGAAGGCTTCTTGCGCTCCGAGGGGTCGCTTATCCAGATGGTCGGTCGTGCCGCCCGTCACGTTGAGGGCAGTGTCATAATGTATGCCGACAGGATGACCAAGTCGATGACACGCGCGATCGACGAGACCAACCGCCGCCGCAAACTGCAAACCCTCTTCAACGAAAACCATAATATCACACCGCGTGGTATCAAGAAGGATGTGAAGTCACTCTCCGAACGCATCAGGGCAATGAGTGGCGTTAAAGCTGAGGTCAGCGATAGTAAAGACCTCTCTGTGGCACTGGCTGGTATTCCCAAGGACGAGGCCATTCGTCTCATTAAGGATTTAGAGTCACAAATGAGGTCAGCCGCCAAACAGTTAGAGTTTGAGAAGGCGGGACAGTTGCGTGACCAAATCATCGAGATACGCCGTTCCATGATCGAGTGATGGTATAATACAATAAATTTTGTGTTGATTGGAGGGTTGGGGGGGGGGGGGGGGGGGGGGGGGGGGGGGGGGGGGGGGGCGCGCGACCGCAGGCAGGC
>JBBQXY010000204.1:0-8821 GCA_038209195.1 Ktedonobacterales bacterium
GTGAACTACGAAATTATTGTGTGCTTTACCAAGGGCAACGCAAGGCACTTTTGAAACGTCGTGGTGGCGCTAACGAAAGAGGGTATAGCAGGTCCGTTGCAACGACGTGGTCCTCATCTTTTCAGCAGGTAGAGCACAACAATCCGATTGCGGCGGATCTGTTGCGACTACTTGCCTTCCTTCCACCTGGTGACATTTCCCAGGAGGTACTAGTGGCTGGCATCACAGGACTGGATGAGGTATTACAACCCATAGCGCAAAACTCACTTGTATTGGATGATGCCATTGGTGAACTCCTGCGCTATTCGCTCGTAGGGCGCTATCCAGAGACAAAGATACTCACTATTCATCCCCTGGTGCAACAGGTCATTAAAGATAGGCTGGATGAAATGGCACAGCAGCAATGGACGATGCGGGCGACGCAGATCATCAATCATGTACTTTCGGAAAATCTTAGTACCTAATCAGGGAGCCTTGAAAGAAGGGAGGGTGGGTTGACCACGAAACGTTGCCTCCAAAGCATTTAGCAAGTGGAGACGACATCGACTCATATGAGTAGTGACACATAGTAAAAGTGCTTGTTGCGATAAAAAAGAGGATTTCTCTCAGCTAAAACAGCTTATGAAGCTAAGGAGCTCACTGAGTCAGACTGATTTTATCGCAATGAAAGCTATAAACATGAGTAACCCATCATATGAGTCGATGTCGTGGAGACCTTGTTTGCGCAGCGTCGAAGGATAGCCACGAATGTGGCAAAATCCCACGGCTCCTTGCTCACTGCGAAAGGTGCCCGACACTTTTTGCTGGACTTTGAGCATGCGCACATCGCGCTCGGCCAAATGGTTGTCAAAGGGGACCTGCAAATCCAACAGGAAGGCGAGCACCTGCGATTTGCGGGTCAGCAAGCGATCCAGCAGGTTGCGTGCCGGACTTTGTTTGGGCCGTCCCCGTTTGCCAGGAGGAGACAGCAGATGCGGATGAAGAGGATCAGCCGCCGTGAGCAGGTCGTCATACACACTCAGCAGTTCTAGGAGCTGGGTGGATGGGACCATCCAGAGCCGTTGGGTACGGGCCACATCCGCCACCTATTTCATGCACATGAGCAACGCGATCAGCTCGTTGGCCCAGGTGCAGGGGCGTACTCTTGGGTCAGAAAGGTCCGTTCGCGCAAGAGATGAACTCCACACAGGGCATGGCCGTACTCGTACTGAAAATACGTCGGCCACCCATCATGCATGCTGGTGCCATCAAACTGCGAAGCAATCCCGATGGCTTCCAGTGCGGCAACACCGCGACTAGGATGAATGAGCGGCGTAATGGGTCAGGTGACGAGTACTCGTCGCATGCACCCACCGGCGTTTGCCCAGCACATACCGTCCGCTTTCATGCTGGTGAATGATGGGTGCTTGGATCAACACCGCTTTGATCTGGCTTTCGACGGCTTGTAAGCCGATAGCAGAAGTAACGTGTTTTTTACATCAAAGGGAAGAGTAGTATAATGCAAGAAATGAATTCACAAGAAACTTCAGAGCGCTCCTTTAGAGCTTCCGAAGGCTATGCTGGAGAGCCTTCGTATCATGAGTGGGATCAGCCTGTGGCGGGCCAAAAACTCGTTTTAGACGATGAGATAGCGGCTAGCTACTCCACAGGCCAGAAGACGCGAAAAGCAGGCTCAGTGTCTTCTGGACAACGTTTAATTCTGGCGATCGTTTCAATCTGTGTCCTGGCGATCCTGTTTTGCGCGGTCGTTCTAGCGTTTATCTTCGGCCATCTCTCAAGTGATGGTATGGCAGCCCTAGGCGCGGGCATGTTTGGTTTACTCGTAGCGGTCGTTCTCATTAATGTCTACTTCAATTGGGAGAATATAAAACGGAGTAAACGCTAAAAGATCAGCAGCAACGAGCATTGAAACGCTCTAGAAATCTCTGGTAGATACAAGACAGGGTCTCTGCCCCTAGAAGCTCGACTCTGTCTGTTAATATGTACATCGAACATAATTTTCTACATCATGAGTGCCATTTGAACTGATCGAGGGAAAGACTCCCTCCACCTACCGACAAGCCTCTACCTTCCTCCGACCTCCATTGCACCAACATAGTACTAACTCTTTACAATTCGCGCCTTCTGTGTCGGACTCCACCGCACTTCTGCACGCCTCAAGAGGCGTGCAGAAGTGCGGTGGAGTCCAGATGCAAGCCCCCGCATTCCACGCGTGGGGTACTTCACCCCTTTTATGGCCTATGCCTATCTCTGCGCTCTTTGGGAAATGACAAGCAAGTGTTAGGGAAATGCTAGCTATATGCGGTGGTGGAAAGTCTATTTTCCAGGTAAAGTGAGAGTAGAGTAAACGTGTGGTTATGGACTACGTCAGTAGTGTGGTCTAAAACAAAACCGCATAAAGATTTACTGCTACTTACCAAGTACGGAGAAAGGAGATGACCACATGAATGACGTTTTGTTGCAAGAGCTACACATGCTCGAAGTCGAAACTTTTGAGATCGAAGACATCGTTGAAATTGGACAAATTGCGGGAGCATGTTGCAGCACCAGTAGCACAAGTACGTGTAGCAGCTGTACCAGTTGCAGCAGCACCAGTTGTTCAAGTAGTAGCACAAGTAGTTGTACCAGTTGTAGCAATGCGGCTACTATGCGCTTGCCTAACAGATAATAGTGCTCAGTGCTACCTAGCAGATTACACCTATCTAGCAAATTCATGCTTAAAATCTCAAAAATGAGGAAGGAGGATAGATACATGAATAGCGAACTTACACAGATAGGTCTCTTGTTCAGCCAAGAGCTTCACATGCTCGAAGTCGAGACCTTTGAGATCGAAGACATTGTTGAAGTCGGACAGGTTGCAGCAGGATGCACCAGCACCAGCAGCACCAGCACATGTAGCAGTTGCACAAGTAGCAGCAGCACCAGTTGCTCATGCACCAGCACCGGCAGCTGTACCAGCACCAGCAACGCGGTCAATATTCGCTTGCCCGGCAAGGTATAACCCTAACTCTGAACTATGTCTGCATTTTCATCTCTGGGTTTCTCACCTTGTAAAAGGAAAAGCCCAGAGATGCACACAGTGAGGTGCTCTTAATACGTTTACTGGAATATGCACAGTTGTTTCTTTTCTTAAGTGAGGTTCTTGATGGATATCACAGCAGTTCGACCGCAGCTCAAACATAGCTCGGTATTTTTACAAACAGATGATGGGATGTTTTTTCAGAGCGATGAAGTGCTATTTCTCCTCAAAGGGAAATCCATCGCTCGTTGGATTTCCACTTTAAGCCCTTATATGAATGGAGAGCACACCATAGACGAGTTGTGTTCTGGACTTGAACCGGCTCAACGTGAGATGGTCACCCGTCTTATAGAAACACTTTTGCAAAGAGGTGTATTGAAAGATGCGCTACCCGAGACTCCTGAAACGTTGCCTACCCATGTACGCCGCCAGTTTTCCGCGCAGATTGCTTATATCGATCACTTTATAGACCAACCACAGCAGAAATTCAAGAACTTTCGCGAGAGCCGCGTTCTGCTTGTAGGCGCAGGTGAATCTTTGACCGCGCTTGCGCTCTCTTTGCTCCGTAACGGATTACAGGAGCTTTTTCTAGCATCGACCGACGGGATCGACTCCCATTTGGAGCCACTCGAAGCCGAAGCAGTCATCGTGCGCCAGGGCGGGAGTGATGTGCATCTTTCTACACTTGATTTCAATCCTCAAAATGAGCTTACGCATCTTGATATGTATGATATAGTTGTATACTGTTCCGATAACGGTTCTTTACAAGAAATTGCGTATCTCAATGAGCTATGTATGCGTGCTGGTCGTCCCTTCCTCTCGGCAACCATCTTTGGTAACTCAGCTATGATCGGTCCTCTTGCCACGCCACACATCGGCCCCTGCTGGCTCTGCGCACAACTACGTCTCTCTGCACACATGGAAGAGAACCAACGCGCTGCTTTATGGAAAAGTCTGGCACTTGGCAACGATCTCTATAGTAGGAGTGCTGGTCTGTTTAATACCATGGCGCGGCGCATCGGCCATGGATTAGGCTTTGAACTCTTCAAAATCCTCTCAGGCGCCCTTACCTCTGAAACCGAGAATGGTGTGATATTGCAGAACATGGAAAACCTGGAAGCCTCCTACGGCAAACTGGTACAACACCCTCTTTGTCCTGTCTGCACCCAAAGCAATCCCGCCAGTGCTGTTCAGCATCTCATGGAGATCGTTAACAATGAGCATGACTATACACTCCTGCCAGATGAATTACGTGAAAAGCATCGCCAGCTTTTTGATCCCCAGACCGGGGTGTTTAACGAGTTTGTAGATGAGGACATTCAGCAGATACCTTTGAAGAGAACCAGAATTACGCTTGGGCAACCTGGATCGCCGCTTCTTAAAAACCTTGATGCCACGGCATACGGCATTCATGACGTCATTTCAACATATACCCCAGCTTTCATAGAGGCTGTCAGAAATTATTCCAGGGCCTTGCCAGATCAACGGACGATGCAATTTTCGAGCTTGCAAGAGATGCTTGTGAATGGACGAATAGTGATCCGTTCACAGGATTTAGCTACCTGGTCTGGTATCATGCCTCTCAAAGCCGATGCCCCTATCGAATGGTTGCCTGCGTTTTCTTTGTTCAAGCGGTGCCTTGTCTATGTACCGGCCGCCGCGGTATATTCTCATTCCCCTCTCAATCGCCTGGGTGTTTTTGAAAGAACCTCTGCTGGGTCTACTGTGGCAACAACCTTCCGCACGGCTCTCACAACTGGCATCCTCGCAGCGCTCGGCTACGAGCACTTACAAGTGCTCTTACGAGGCCAAGCAACCGTTGCTCAACTTGACATAGACATGCTAGCATCGTCTGAGGCTGAACTGGCCTACCTGGTGAAGAGCGCACGGCGATTTGAACGTCCCTTTGACTGCTTAAAGGTGGTGGATTCATCTTTACTCTCTGTGGTCATCGTGCGTACAACCGATACTGTGGCCGAGCACTTCACGACCTTTGGCATTGCTCTCTCTGATCGTGAGGCTACGAAAATGGCCCTGTTGAATTTTGTTGGTGGCCTCCAGGTTCTTCAGACCGAAGGCAGTCTGCCGACAGACACTGAGGAACTCTTCTCAGGCTTCTCTCAGGACAGCGAGTTTATCTATCTGCAACCTGAGATGAAGCGTTCTGCACCCCTGGAAGCAGACATTCAACACATTGAGGATCATCTACAAGAGACAGGTCGAGATGTACTCTTTGTCAATACCACGACCTCTGATATCTGGAATGCGAAAGCTTTTATTAGCGGCACTGTATTACTAACGTTAGTCAAAAGCGCGTAGAGATCTCACCATCTTTGGCTTTTCTCAGTGACTGGGAGAGACAGAGAGAAGATATGTACGAGAAGTGGAAGAAAGACGTTGCTAAATCTAGAGACGAAAAGCATAGTAGCCAATAACCGGGTAACTATCGAGACAACTCCCACCTCATCAGTGCTTGATGTGAGCCAGGAACTCATCAAGCACTCTCTCGTAGAGCGTTTTGCCGCGAGAGGGGCAGAGGGGCTGACAACCGGGAACGCCGAACTACTCATCGATATCGCTATCTTAGGTATACGCAAAGAAGTGTCTGGCCTGACCAGGACATGGAACTGCGAGAGTGTCTACCCTATCAGGATGTATCATGCTACCGTTATTCTTGGCCCTCTCTGCACAATTGGTCATAGTCCCTGTCCCCTTTGTCTGGAACGACGCTGGTTAGCTATTCGTCCTAGAGAGGAACAGGAAGCTTTAGATACCTTACAGCAAGCCCTGGTTTTGGGAACCAATCCGCGCTTGATACCCGCTACCCTAGAATTGATCTGGACGGTTCTCGAGGGTACACTCTACGAAAACGTCCTGCCCAAGCCAGCCGTGGACAAGAACTGGCTCTATGCTCTTCATCTTGACTCTCTGCGCCTAACCCGTCATGAGTTGATTGCCGACTCTTCTTGCCCGGCTTGCGCGCATCCCAAACCCGATACCAAGGAGGCAGCAGTGCTCTCCCTGTCATCACACGTCAAGCGTGATGCTTCAGAGTCTCGGCTGATTAAACCTCTTGAGTATGACCTTCCTGAAGATGGATATGTCAATCCCGCCTGTGGCATGCTTGGCTCAATATCGACGGTGGACCGTCTCCATACAGTTACCGCGCCTGTCACCGGCAAGTTCCTGCTGAGGAACAAATATGAGCTCTACGATGTGTGGTGGGGCGGGCATAGTACTAACTTTAATATGAGCCGACGTATCGGAATACTGGAAGGTCTGGAACGCTACTCTGGGCATTGGTCACGGGCAAAAAAAGTATCGGTCATCGATAGCTATCAAAACCTCGCCTCCGATGCCCTAGACCCGCGTACATGTGGCCTGTACCATCCCGATTTCTACGAGGCAGCTTATCCCTACACGATGCCCTTTAACGTTGAGCGCAAGTCGTCCTGGGTATGGGGGTATTCATTTCAGCAGGCCCGCCCACTACTGGTTCCAGAACAACTAGCCTATTATGCAGGTCCAACCGATAATAGCCCTCCCTACGTCCATGACTGCTCAAATGGGTGTGCGATCGGGAGTTGTATCGAAGAGGCGATCCTTTTCGGATTGCTGGAGCTGATCGAGAGAGACAATTTCCTGCTTTGCTGGTATGCGAAGTTGTCACCTCCCAGCATTGATCCCTGGAGTTCACGCAGCCTGAACACTCTGCGTCTTCTAGATCGCATTGACCTTATGGGCTATGACATGCATTTTCTAGATACCCGTCTGGATATGCAAATACCTACAATTACTGCTGTGGCGGTGAAACGCGAAGACTCATACGGCAAATTAGTCCTGGCGGCCGGTGTAGGCCTCGATCCAGAAGATGCTATCCGTGGCGCCCTTTGTGAAGTTGCCGCCTATGTCGCCACTATTGGCGATCGGGTCAAAAAAAACTTGGCACAAGTGCGTACACTGGCAAGCGATTTCTCAAAAGTGAACTCATTGGACCAGCATCCTTTGATCTATGGCCTGCCCGAAATGGCGAAACATGCGGAATTTCTCCTGCAAAATCCTCGTATGATTTCCGTGGAAGAGGCGTACAAAACACAGATGGCTGAGCATCCTCTCAACCGCGACTTGCTTGATGACCTACAATCTTGCATCGATATCATTTTAAAACTGGGTATGGACGTAATTGTTGTTGACCAAACCTGTCCAGAACTGGAAGGTACTGGTCTTAAGGTTGCCAGTGTGATCGTGCCAGGCTTAATGCCCATTGATTTTGGGTGGGGGAGGCAACGGGTTTTCACCTTGCCGCGTTTACGAACGGTGCCGCGTACCGCCGGTTTTCTTACCAGGGATTTCGACCCCGCTTTGCTGAATCTTACACCACACCCATTTCCGTAGCACGCGTAGAAAGAAGAGAAACTGTTATGTCAAATAGGGATACATATATTAGTCGAGACTATGCTGAGGCCATTTTTCAACGTGTAATCAGGCCAATGCCTCCCTACAACTTTGAGCCAGATTGGGATGATCAACCCTCTCGCTTCAAAATATATTCCGATGCGGAGCGCATAGCTCTGCCAACAAACTTTCCCGCTAGGCTCGCCTCTATGGCTGATGTCCTGCACAGAATCGGTACACCGCAGCCAGAAGGCCGCAGTCTCTCGTATACGGAGCTATCGACAATGCTGCAATTTGCCCATGGTGCGCATAGCCGACGTCTCAGAATCACCTGGAACCACGATGCACGGGCGTTGTCCGTCTACCCTGTATCCCATTTTGCTTATGCACGAGGGACGGCGTCGGGTGGGGGCATGTATCCAACAGAGATTTATTGGGGCTGTGGAGCCAGTGGCACTCTTTTGCCGGGGTTGTATCACTACAATAATGCACATCATGCTATGGAACGCTTATTTGCCGGAGATGTTACCCAGCGCATTCAGGCTGCACTCTTTGAGCATCCCTTAGCTATAAATACCGATCAATTCCTTTTTGTCTCACTCAATTTCTGGAAAAATTCCTTTAAGTACAACAGTTTTTGCTATCATGTCGTGACTCAGGATCTAGGTGCCCTGCTGTGCTCATTACGGCTGATGGCGACGGGCTTTAACTCTGACCTATACCCTCTCTTGTGGTTCCAGGATGAGACCCTCAACCAGCTTCTTGGATTGGATACGGCCTATGAGAGCGTCTTTGCTGTCATACCTGTACCTACCTCTGGGCATTATGAACCATCAGTTTCAGATACGATACAAGCATTGACGCCACTTCACCGCCCCTTAGCCAATAAAGAAACGTTTCAGCGCTCAAAGCGGGTCTTCACCTTTGGGACCAACAAGCTGGTTCATGAAGCAACCCTGATCACTGACGAGAGACAACCAGCAGTGAGCGAGGCCTTTCATGCACGTGCTGATGTGCTGCCGAGCGGCAACGAGCAGGTGGAACTTCCTCCACCAGATATGACGCATCTGCAAGACGACCTGCTGGCAACTTTTCTGCAACGGCGTTCTAGCTTTGGCTCGTTTTCGGCTCACATCCCGCTTTCCCGCAACGAGCTAGCCACCTTGCTCTACTTTGGCTCATCAGTATCTCAGTATGTTACTGATCTGAAACAGGCCAATGGTGAACCCCATTTTACACGCTTGATGGTTTTTGTCAATCATACCGATGGGATTGAGCCTGGTGCTTATGCCTATGATCGGCAGCAACATTGCCTAGTAACTTCACACAAAGGAGATTTGACACTCTTCCTGCAACAGAATTATTTTTTGCAAAACTATAATTTGGCCGAGACAGGTGCATTGATTG
>JBBQXY010000205.1:0-8815 GCA_038209195.1 Ktedonobacterales bacterium
GACTGCAGGGCCAAACACTTAATTTGGGGGGGCGGGCCTGTTACCATTGCCTGCGGAATTGTAAACTGCCACGCCACACAAAAATCTTTACGAACTGCCGTAGGCAGCGAGGATTCAAAATGAAAGTAGTCCTAATACTTACAACATAGTTACAAATGGAGAAACATATTGAAAGACGCGAAACATCCCATTCATGTAAAACCGGCAGCCTCATCTGCCGACAAAGTACCCGCAAACCAATCTTCAGCGCACGAGATTTTGCCGAATCCACAAGGCATAGGTATGGCCGTTGCCTTTGATTGGGGATTAGCTGTGCAGATAGCTATATCGCCATTTCTGATGCAAAATCTAGGAAGCATCGGCATTGTCAAATCGTTAAAATTGAGCCAGCCGCTGGCGACCGCACTCTTTATACTAATTTCGTTGCCTTTTGCCGCTTTGTTAGCAATTTTTGGCGAAGGCATCCGGCGTGGCTGGCGTTGGACACGACCTGTGCAGATTGGATTCAACGCGCTTGGTTTTATAGGCGGTATAGCTTCTCTCTTCAGAGTGGTGCAAAGCGTTAAAACCGGTAATTACTGGCCTACCGTGACCGCGGTGATTCTCCTGATATTCTCACCGCTCATTGCCTGGCGCTTGAGCCGTCCAGCTACCGCCAAATGGTTCGCCAACGTCACCAGTTCTGAAGCGCGCCAACGGCATAGCGGCCTGTGGCCGTGGCTGATCCTTATCTGGAGCATTGTTGGTGGTGTGCTACAGGCAATAGCTGCCATGAAATAAGCAATAAGCTGAAACGTTCCTGCTCTTTTTTGCGTGTTACGTCACATACAGGTATAAAAAGAAAATCTAACCCAAAGGAGGGTATATAGTATATGACTCGCAAAAAAGCGTGTATTGTTATTAATCCCAGGGCAGGACAAAATGTGGTAAAGTTGCCCGATGTGTTGGCCATTTTTGCAGCCGCTGGATGGAAGACCGATATCGCCATGAAAGAATACGGCGGTCATACCATGGAACTAGCCACCAAAGCGGCTGAAGCAGACTATGATCTGGTGGTTGGATACGGCGGTGATGGGACATTGTGTCAGGTCGTCAATGGTGTGATGAATGCTAAGGGGCAACATAGCAAGGTCGCACTGATCCCCGGCGGTACTGCGAATGTTTGGGCCAGTGAGGTAGGTATTCCCGTTGATCCGGTCAAGGCCGCTTTGACGCTCGTGAGCAGCGAATTCCGCAAGGTTGATGTTGGGCATGTAGCAATAGCAGCGCTCACTTTTCCCGCGACCACGCAAAGTGAGGGGCAGCAAGCGGACGAGGAACATGGAGAACAGCGCAAAGTGAAACCTACGTCTACTGCCAAGAATCATTTCCTGTTGATGGGCGGCTTAGGTATTGATGCTGCCGTGATGGGACACGTTTCAAAACCGCTCAAGTACAAAGTAGGTTCGCTTGCTGTTGGCTTATCTGCTGCGAAAGAATTGCCGGCACAACATGCTTTTCCGGTGGAAATTCGTGCTGAAGCCGGTGGACGCAAAGGCGAAGTGCTCTGGAAGGGCGAGGCTATACAGGTGGTGATTGGTAACACTCGCCGCTATGCCGATATCGTGCAGATGACCCCCAATGCCTATATCGACGATGGCATTCTTGATATCTGTGTGATTACGGGTGGTGATCCGCTCAGTACCATGCAGCAAATTACCTCGCTCCTCTTGCGTCGTCAGCCCGATACCACTACCTCAGAAGTACTGCATGGAGCGCATCTCTCAATCACTGCGCCAGCCTCTGTAGATATGCAACTCGACGGTAGCGCGGTCAAACTCAAAGACTACCTCAGTAAAGGTGATCGTTCCGCTTTAGCGCACGCTGGCAACCTTGAGCAAGTGATGGTGAAATACCTCTTCGATGTCATGCCGCATTCTTTACGCGTCGCTATCCCCGCTAGCTACGATGACGCTTTGTTCGAGCGTACATCCACTAAAGAGGTGGCTCACAAAGATGACATGCAAAATGAGCAGGCGGCACAACAAAAGCAGCAGGATGAAGCTTCTGAGCAAAGTAGCCAGCAGTCCCAGGAAGACCTGGCCCATCTTAGTGCGCTCACTGATAATGGACGCGAGGTAACTGTCGTTGGGGTAACGAGAATTGCTGACAAAAAACCAACGTATATTATTGCTGGTAGCTCAACAAAAGCAAACACCGGCGAAGTCAAACCTGTGGCGATACGTATTGACGACACGGCTACAATAATAAAGCGTACAGGGGAACAGGTTCACCCTTCGGTTGTGTTGAGTTTGCTCGAAGGTGGGCAAATACTGGTTGAAGGAAAGAAAAGTAAACGCGGCGTCATACGGGCGACGCGAGTGTTGGTTTAGCACTGTACGTTAGTAGTGCGAGGAACAGTGAATCAGCTAGACGATTCGTTGGAATGGCGTTCAGTACTTGCGGCCTTACGCGCCATTCCTGCTGATGCCCCTCGTTCAACCCTGGGAACACGAGGGGTGACAGCCTACACCGATGGGGCTTGCCTTAAGAATCCAGGCGGGCCCGCCGGATGGAGTGTCATCTTACTGCCAGCGAGCGACGTGGCTGGGGGCACAGCCAGTGATGAGGCTCTGCGTATCGAATGCTTCGGACATATCCCCAAATCTCCCACCACCACCAATAATCGCGCAGAGATTTCAGCGGTTTTAGCTGCCCTCTGCCTGGCACCACAGGATGTCTCGCTCACCATTTATAGCGACAGTGACTACACCATCAAAGTAGCCAACGGTACATTCCAAATGAAAGCCAATACAGACTTATGGGCTTTATATCGTATGTTGCTCAAGCGTCGTAAAGTTGCTCCGAACTTTATATGGGTGCGTGGACATGCAGGCAATAATCTGAACGAGCTGGCTGACGAGTTGGCTGGTTTAGGAGCCTGGGATGGTGATCGGGACTCCTATCAGAAGTGGCAGGCATCAAACGTTCCCGAAGCGCATAATGCCGTATCTCCAACAGAGTTGAACGCCTTACGCCAACAGGTGCAGAAGCTCAAAACGCTTTTTGACAGCATTGATGCCACGAGTTCTCGTGTCAACCCGCAAGAACGCAGCTTTATCACGGATATGGCAAAGCGGCTGCAAAAAAACAACTTCGACCCCTCACCTAAGCAGAGTAATTGGGTCAAAGGGTTGGTGAGTAAATATAAGGTGTAGCCCCCTACAGCCCTAACACACTTCAAGCGGCAAGCAGGGATGCAAGGGGCGGCAGCCTCTTGACTGGGGTCTGGGGCTGTGCCCCAGTTCTCCCTCTCTTCTCTGCCGCCGTAGGCGGCATTTCATCTGAAGTGTGCCAGAGCGCAACAACCTGTAGCACTAGACGCTGTATGTGATAAAATAGTTTAAGTTGGATGTACCAAACTCAAAAGAATAAAGGATGTACTATCTTGTATCAAGACCAGGTGCGACAATTTTCTGAACTGCTTCAACTTAAGCAACCCCCAATAGGTATGGCGTTCGTCGAGGATGTACCCGATGGTGTAGAACATTCTACAAAGAGAGTTCCCTCTGCCTGCACCTTCTGGCGCTTAGCTGAGCAGGGAGTATTCTACGCCACAGCCCAAGATCACAAAGAATGTCCCATTGGCATGATGACAATGGGCTTTATTATGCCCGAATACGATCAGCAGCGAGCACAGGCGTTAGTAGGAACGATGGCCAGTGTGCAATATTTTTCTCCTGCCGAAGTTAGTGCCCTTCCCATTGTGCAGAAGCCGCATGCTAACATCGTCTATGGGCGCCTCGATCAATTTCCGCTCGAAGCCGAGGTCATTCTCTGCATTATCGATACGCAGCAAGCTATGCTTGTTGCCGAAGCGATGGGCAATACCAACTGGCTCCAGGCCGGGCAGTCGGCTTTTGGACGCCCAACCTGTGCCGTCATTCCACGTACCCTGCAAAGCGGGCAAGTCTCAATGAGCTTTGGTTGTATCGGCGCACGTACCTACACCGGACTGACCCCATCCGAGTTGGTCTTAACCATCCCCCGTAGCGAATTTTCGGCACTTGTTGCTCGATTGCAAATCATCGTTGCCGCGAATGCTGCCCTCGCGCCGTTCCATCAACAGCAGAAAGCCATGTTTCCAGTATAGGTGGGAAGAGATTGTACCACTGAGGAAAATATAAAGAAGAGCCGGTGATGGGAATTGAACCCGCGACCCATGCTTTACGAAAGCATTGCTCTACCACTGAGCTACACCGGCTTAGTCATCTTTAATGACAGCTACGATTATACTGTCTGCCCTCACTTCTGTCAAGCATTTTTTTCTGCCAGCAGGGCTTATGCTACCAAAATCTACCACTGGAGAGTTCTCTCCTAGGGAAGATCATTTTCGTAGCGTAAGCCTTGTTGTTTGCTCGCTAACAACAATAGTACCCACTACGTTGCATATGATGCAACAATCTGTTATCTTAACCATCGTTAAATATAATTACCTAATCAATCAACATATGATAACAAGGGAAACAGCATTGGCACGAATGACTCTTTCCATGCCATCGCCTGGATCAAAGCATGCTGGGCGTATCGCTCTACGCACCTTTGGTACATGGCTCACTACCTGGGAAATCTATCCTTTACTGCTGATCGCCAGCTTCTTACGCTTTTACCAGCTTAATACAGCAGAATTCGATGGAGATCAAGCGGTGCTCTTCCGTCTGGCCCATGACGCTATCGCTCATGGATTGCTCCCCGTAACCAGCAATATCGCCTCGATCAACAGCGCACATTTTCCCCTCGCTATTTATCTGCTTATGATTCCCGCTGCCATTAGCCCGAATCCACTAGGTGGAGTGCTTCTCGTCGCATTCTTGAACGTGCTAGCTGTACTCATGACCTACATTCTTGTGAAACGTTACTTTGGTCGAACGGATGCCGTAATCGCGGCTCTTTTCTTTGCAACTGCCTCCAAGCCGATCATATATAGTCGCTTTATCTGGCAACCGAATATGGTTACTTTGTTCATTATTCTCTTTCTCTTTCCGCTTTTCTGGGGAGTTGTTGAGCGGCGCAAAGGCTGGCTATTTCCCGCTCTGTTTCTGTTAGGCGCCATGGTACAGTTGCACGAAACAACGATTCTCTTGGTAATTCCGCTTCTAGTGGCTATCGTGCTGGCACCGGAGACGTTGCGCTGGCGTGATCTCGTGTTTGGCTTACTTTCTTTACTCGTTCTCTTTTTTCCTGTTTTGCTCTGGGAGGTCTCAACAAAGTTCGCAGACATCAACATCATCCTTAATCTAACAAAATTACCCTCGCATATTGATACTGTAGCAATTACCTATTACAGAGATTTCTTCAGTCCGTATGATACACTGGCTCCCCCGAACAATCCCCATACGCTGCTTTTTCAACTCATCCCTCTGCTTGTCTGGCTGCGCCGTTTCATGCTCATTCTGGTGATGAGCGGCTTTGCCATCGCACTCTTATCGCTCATGCTCAGTTTTTTCTCTCCAAAGAGTGAACAGCAGGCAGAAACAGACTCTACCGACATTGTTCAAAAACCTGCTTTCTGGACGCGCCTATGGCAATGGTGGAACGTCTTTCGTTCTTCGCCAGAGCGGGAACTAGTGCCAGAATTTTTGACTTGACCAGTGGCAATAGTCGCCATGGTTACACGTATACAACACTCAACTCGCTGCAAGGTGCCGTCAGTGACGCGAACCAGTTGGCACAACAACATCACCTTCATCATATCTATATTGCTTCTGACCAGTTTACACAGGACGCTTTTCGTTATCTCGCAGAACAAATGCCAACAGCAGTGACAGTTTTTGATGCCAGCCATTGTCTTGTACTTCCCAATCCCACTGCTGGACCAGCCGTCCTACTCGTCGGCCCATCCGACCAGTTAACGACCACTTTGCTCAAGCAATATGCCACGATGACCCTCATCAAGCAGCCGCCACGTTTGGGCGGCGTGCCATTCAGGCTCTATATCATCCAATCCAGGCAAGCATCTTCTACCCACACATCAAGCCAGGCATTTATGCCTCACCTGCAATTACTAGATGACCACGCCCAATTGCTGAACAATAATCAATTGCCCTTGCTTGCTACACGCTGGCAAATGTTGTATTCCGCACAACCCAGTTATCGTACAACCTATACGTATGCCTTTACCGCTTCACCCAACAGCAATGGGAGTGCTGCACTATCCATGCAAAGCCTTTGTGTCGCTACTTCATTGCGTGCCGGAGACCAACTTATCGTAGCATTTTCCCTACCCCAAAATAGTACTACGCCCACATCACTCCGTATAGCTGCCACATTTTACACAGTACAACCCTACACCCCTACTATCCAGTCTTTACACCTGGAGACCATTCGCGATCAAAAAACAACAGCGACGCCGCTACAAACAACCGATGGGGCAAATAGTATTCTGCTTACTTCAAGTTGAAACCTCATATCTTCTTTTGGGAAGCTAACCTCAGCCTAACAGAGAAGCCAGGCGAGCAACTTCGTGGCATGCGATCATGACTGCACGCCGCCAAGTTGCTCGCCTGGCTTCTCTTAATAGAGCAACTGCTAGCTGGGCTTCTGCTCAGGGTTGACATACTCAGGGTAGGCTGGTTCATAGTTTGCCGTCGGCGGCGTATACATCATCGAATGTTCCTCCGCTGACTCAACAACATGTTTCAATTGGCGTGCTTCCGCGGAGATATTGCTAGAGGCGGTTTGACTGCTGCTTTGGCCCTGCTGAGTATTTCCTGTAAGTGAGCCTCCTATTTGCTGGAAACGGTCCATCAAAAGCTGACGCGTCTCTTCACCGCGCTTAGGTGCGACCAGTAGGCCAATGCCCACGCCGAGCAATAACGTTCGTATAAACTTACCCATATATCAATTCCTTTCTCGTAATATTCCGTTTTGTCTGCAAAATGAAGATAGTTCACTTTGCCAAAGACTACGTTTCGTAATACCTTGTCAAGTAAAGCACGATTAACTCTTATGAGAAGTTTCTATGACAGTAATCTTTTCTCTCACTTTATACGTATCATCTAAAAACCTCAAAGAGAGAAGGGTTAAAACTTGGAGGGCGCTGCGACGCTTGAAGTCTTACACGAAGGCATCTGCCCAGTCTGTTTGGCCCTCTATACCGCGCATCAGTTGCGTCCATACTCGCTAGAGGTTAGTCGCAAAACCTTTTTCCGTATCGTTTGCCCGTGAAATGGAGGTATTTTCATGTCTACAGCGTATCATTTGCATCCTACCCGTGTAGCGTACTATGAGGCTTTTGGGTGGCGTGCCTACTATGAGCACAACTGGCTGCAAGTTCTGCGCCTGATTGTGGGACTTTGCCAAGAACAGTTTCATATCCCTTTTCCGCAGTCGCTCTTGGCAGGGTACTACACGACACGCGCCTCAATTGCGTGGGTGCCTGTCGATCATGATGTTCAGACCGTATTGACCTACCTGCGCAAGTTTTATCGCATCGCTGGGCGTTACTCTCGTTTGTACTTTGACGTGGAGCGCGTTGCGTCCCTGGAATTGCAATACTTTGTTGTTCATCGCGACCTCTCTGGGAAGGAAGATAAAACCGAGCTCATTCAGACCATGGCGGATTTACACAGTGCCATCTTTGGCATTACTCCTGCCCAGGCACTCGCATCAGCGCAGTTGCGCGTCCAGGCTATGAATATTGTTGATACGATTACCAGCAATAAATCGCTTGACCCAGCCAGCGATTGGGCGAAATTGGAAGAATACCTGCGCCAATGCTATACTTCAATAGAGCACGAACGAGCAGCTAATAAACTATAAGTACTATCCTTCTTCAACATATCTTCCTCTTACGTAATTATGTATAAGATAGTGCTTTGTTGATCTTCATGTGAAAAGTGGGGATGCAAGAGGCTGCGCCCCTTGACGGGGTTCTAGGGCTGCGCCCGCGCCCTAGCTCTCCCTCTCTTCCTGCCGCCGGAGGCGGCTTGTCACATGAAGGCGGTCAGAGCAATAGGTTATGAAGGAGGGTGTTTAGCCATGTCGAGTGAGGATATGCAACAGGCTTTGCCTGCGAATGAAAAAAACGAGAAAATAATTTTGATCGTTGATGATGATCGCGATATCGGTGATGTCTTACAACAGATCATCGTCGACCAAACAGATTATAAAGCACTGTGGATTGCTGAAAGTGAGCTGGCTTTGAATGCGGCTTCTTTTATGCGCCCTTCGCTCTTGCTGCTTGACTATCTGTTACCCACTATGCATGGGCTAGACCTCTATGACCGCTTACAAGAGATCGAGACAATACGTGGTGTGCCTACCGTATTAATCAGTGCTAGTTCAACCTTGCCATTTGAAGAACTTCGTTCGCGCGGCATCTATCTTCTGCGGAAGCCCTTCGACCTCAACGAACTACTGGACATCTTCGCCGAGCTACTCAACTAGTGTTCCGACTCACTTCATGCGACAAGCGGGGATGCAAAGGGCTGATGCCCCTTGACTGGGTTCCAGGGCTGCGCCCTGGTTCTCTCCCTCTCCCCTGCCGCCGAAGGCGGCATGATAAGTGGGGATGCAAGGGGCCGCGCCCCTTGACTGGGTTCTAGGGCTGCGCCCTAGCTTCCCTCTCTTTCCGCCGCCATAGGCGGCCTGTCAATTGAAAAACATAAAAGAAACAAATTGACTAAAAGTTTTGCGGGTGTATGAAAAAGTTGTAGGCAATCAAGCAGCATATTCGAGTTTCCAGAATGAGTTGTAGGACTGGTTGAGAACGGAAGTGCGCAAAGCGAGGACCGCATCCAAGCCATCAGGAGTCCAGCGCATGCCAGATTTTTTC
>JBBQXY010000206.1:0-8809 GCA_038209195.1 Ktedonobacterales bacterium
GCCGCACGTGAGTTGGCAATCAATGACGCTTTTGCTCTCGAAGGATACAATCTCGTACTTATTGCTGATCATTTAATTAGCAATAAGGCCGCATTTACCGTCAAGGCGGTAGACACTGCTGCCGACAACGCCGCCGGTCACGACGGTCCAACGATCACTATTGTTTGTCGGCAACTCGAACTTGGTGACATTCAGTTCGAGAGTAACGGTGGTAAAGGTGGACGTGGCTTGCGAGGACCACAGGGGAAAGCTGGAAGAAGTGGGCGGAATGTTCCTGGTAGTCCGGTACATGGGTGGGATTCTATGGATGGTGAGGACGGCGGAAAAGGAGGGCAGGGATTGCCGGGTGCTCCAGGTGGCCAGGGAGGACCGATTACGCTCCACTATGTTGAAGACCGTGTAGCTGGAGGATTTAACGCTGCACGGCTGAATCGGCCCGGGGGGCCCGGTGGTGATGGAGGCCCCGGAGGGCTCGGAGGGTCTGGAGGAGCCGGCGGCACCAATTTTAAAACAGAGACGAGTGGTCAAGACGGGGCAGACGGACCAGTCGGCGATGGTGGCCCCCTTGGGCCACAGGGTGGAACAGGAAGTGTCGACTTCTCACAAGTTGACATTGATGCTTATTGGAAACAGATCATCGCTTTAGGTGGTCTCGATATAGGCAAATGGGCCAACTATCGAGTGCGTGCTGCCGAGTATTATTTCCGGGCCTCGAATCCGCATACTGCGCCTAGCAATCTTGCCATTGCCATGTCTGAACTTGATGCGATACTGAAACTGGTTCCGGATGTGCAGCACCCTGCGAACCAACAAGCTACGAAGTATCACAATCGACTCCTCGCCAACCAAAGTTTCCTCGGCCTCGCTCGCGATATCGATATCATCCCCGACTTCGAGCTCTATAAAACGGTATTGACCGACAACCAGGTCCTGATCACCGATCTGATGAATTCTGGAGTTGATCTAATCAGGCACCAAGCTGATGTCAATACTTCCATCCAGCAGCTTCAGAACAATCTCGCGCGCATAAAGCTAGAAGTGCAGGCATTACAGGATGACAAACTAGCATCTTTGACCGGAGTCGCGGTGATAACGTCAGAGGACAGTGCTACACAGAGCCGGATCAATACACTACAGGCCCAAATTGCCGCTCGCCGTGTAGAATTAGAGAACGCATCATTTGACTGGGGAGGACTCATTGTCGGAACGATCTTCCTAGCCGCCTCGGCGATATTGTCCGTAGCTACTGCGGGCGCCGGTGCTGCATTAGCAGCCGCTGTCCTTGCACAACTGCCCAGCTTTCTCATTGTTAACGATACTGCGACTCCACAAATCAGCCAGGATGAAGCTGCAATCTTCGCAAAGGCTACGGGTCTGAAAGGGGTTGTGCAGGGCATTAACGATGGGAGTTGGGATAAGGTTGTAACGGGTGTCGCTCCTCTCATTTTAAGTTTCAAGAAGCTTGCCGACGACCTTGGCACAGCGAATGGAGACGAAAAATTGATGCGTTACATCAATGAGGCCGCGCAGTTGGCACATGAGCATTTTCTTAACCAACTTCGTCTCAAGCAGGAAGACCTTCATACTCAAGCAATCAATACTCGCATAGACGCAGCGAACCAAAACGTTGCTGATGCCCAAAAACAAATAGCTGGCGATGTCGGTCTTAGCCGGTTAATTGGCGGGGCGGCATTCATGCTCATTCGTAGTGCTCAAGGTTACCTTGATGTGCTTGCCAAGTATGACTTCTTTGCGGCGCGCGCACTCGAAATTTATACGCTCAAAGATATGTCTGACGCCATCCGTTTCGATTACGGACAGGTTAATCCGGATCTCGAACAGGACTACCGTGATGCGGTGGATTTGGCAAATGAGCGGCTCGCCGACGCCTATGCAACCACTGGGATCAACGTCGTAGGTACCAACATCAAGGAAGATGTAGCCTATGTCAACTATTTTCAGAATCCTCCCTTGAGGGACATTCATTACGAGACGGTCACCAACGAGGCGCAACTCGCGGAATTTAGAACGTCGCATATCGTCTACATTGCGGTTCCCCTGCAAGTGCTTGGGACAGCCCGCGCAGCACGAGTCGTCGATGTGCGTATAGCGCTGACTGGATCAGCTGCCGGAACACCGTCAATAAGCGTTTCCATCGAACACGCGGGACGCTACGACATCAACAAGCCGGACGGAACGATTGTTAGTATGAATTTACGACGTCGTATGGCGATCGTTCAGGCAGATAAAGGCGCTTTTGGAGCGAATCTTTTTGGACAACTGACGGACCCGAAGGCTCTGGCATTTTGGGGTCGGGGGGTTGCGACGACATGGACAATTGCTATCACCCCGGAAACGATAACTAATCAGAGCGTTGACCTATCTGGGTTGACACAAATCCAGTTCGCGATCCTGTACGATGCCTATCCTTCATGATCTTACACGTGTGGTTGAACTGGTAGTGTTTTTGTACTTCACGCGCTCAGGTGTTGTTGCAGCTAGCTGAGCAGTATGCTGACTGCGTCACGTTGTGTGAGACGAGCGTGCCAAACTACGCAAACTATCGGCCTCACCCATGAACTCGAAAGGGCCCGCGCTGGTGCGTGGCTTCCCCATGTGCTGCAGGATCGTCGATGAACTGTGGAGGGAGCGCTGGCGCAACTCGAGCGACAGCAAGCGCGATTATTGCACGTCTATCTGGCAAGGGGTGATCGAGCGGGAAGAGTTTGAGCGCAAACGCGAGGAGCTGGCGAAGAGGCAGGCGGGGCTGAGAAAGCAGCTGCACCAGATGGAGGTGCAAGCGCAGCAGCATGTGGACACGGCCAACCTGGTAGCCGGGATTGAAGGGTTCTGCGGGCGGGTGCACGGTTCTCTCGACACACTCGATTTCGAGCAACGAAGGAAACTGGTCGAACTGTTGATCGACTGTGTCATCGTTGGTGACGACACAGTAGAAATTCGGTGCGTGGTACCCACCGGTCCCAAAGGGGAGAATATCCCGTTTTGTCATTTGCGTTGCGACTATTTATATCAACGTCCGTAGCGTGCGGAAATATCTCTACCGCGCCATTGATCGTGACGGCAATCTGGTTGACTCTATGCTCAGTGAGAAGCGTGATATGGACGCGGTCAAGCGCTTTTTCCGCCAAGCGCTGGAGGTGGCTGGTCAGGCACCATGTGCATCAAGCTTATCAAAAACCCGTACTGGCTTGTACCGATGAGTGTGCAGCCAGCACCGGAGTCGGCTGATGCAAGCCGTGCAGGAGCGCAACACCGATCACATTACTCAATTGCTAAAATGTTCAAGCAATGGAGAAGGCAATGGAACCTCAACAATATGTTATTAGCTTCGACAATTTATCGCCGGCAGAAGCAGCTCAGTATGCTGGAGAACTGCGTGACAGGCTGCTAGATACTAGCCCCAACGTGTCTGTCGAGTTTGAACGGGATGCCCAAAATACTATGGACTTTGGCGCAACCCTCATTCTGATGTTAGGCACTCCGGCCGTTATAGCCGTGGCAGATGGTATCAGGCGTTGGCTTTCCTCACGTCCTACTGCACAAATTAGTGTCAAAACCCGACATGGAGAAGTATTAATCACGGGGTTGACCAGTGCCGACGCTGCGAAGGTAGGTCCCGACAAGATCGTGGAGGCACTCCAACTAGGCAAATAGACTCTCATCGCTGCGATGGCAGCGGCCTGCCTGCTTTACTATCCCGTCTCGGATCGCCATTTACAATTTACGGGGAGCGATTTATGCTGTCGCCAATTCGAGAAAACTCTCTGGTCATTCTCCTCGGTGCCCACGAGTTTCCGCATGCTCCCAGGATCCCTGCATCTAACGCCTTTTCCGCCTGCCACGATGCGATAAGGGACTACTTCCTTAGCTGGGATGGTTTTGGTTTAGGCGATTCAGAGAATCTACTAGATCTCTTTGATTCCTCACTCAACAATACTGAGATGAACTCACGTATTGTGAAGTGGCTCCAAGAGAGAATAGAGGCGGCTAAAGAGCAGCAAAAGCCAATTACGGATGTGTTCGTTTACTACACTGGTCATGGCGGGCTAAAAGAAGGCAGCAAAGATTACTACCTTGCCATACGTTCTACAAACCAAGATGAAGAACCTTATTGGTCTAGCCTCCCTATAGAGCGATTGGCAAGCACACTGCGAAATCAGGCGCGGTTTTTGCGTCGATACCTCATTCTGGATGCCTGCTTCGCTGCTGCTGCCTTGCCAGTCCTTCAAACCGGTGACCTCGACCAGGTTATTGAGAAGAGAGTCACTACGCTTAATTGGTCGGATGACGAAAATCCTTCCAAAGGGACAGTCCTACTTTGTGCCTCCTCGGCAATTGATCCCGCAAAGATCGCGGGCACTTACACGATGTTTTCTGGGGCGCTCATCAAAGTGCTGACTTCAGGGTTCGCCTCGTCACGTGAGTATATGACTTTTCGCGAAGTCCAAGGTTTAACGGCCACCTTGATCCGCCGCGAATTTGGGGACGAAGGTGTCCATCCAGAAATCCATTCTCCGGATCAGAGAGGGGCTGGAGACATCGCCAACCTGGACATCTTCCCTAACAAGGCGCGTAAATCTCGTCTCGAAGTGCTTGCGCCAACAAGCGCCATTTCGGTAGGTGGAGTAGTAAGATTCAACTTTATTCCTCACGCGACAACGTGGATTGGTTCCGACGAGGGGTATCCGCATGAGAGGCCACGACACCATGTCAGCCTTTCATCTTTTTTCCTGCAAGACACTCCAGTGACGAACCAGCAGTTTGAGATGTTTTGTAGTGCTACCGGGTATAAGACCGCTGCTGAGCATGGCGCTCCGGCCCTTTGTTGGATTAATAATGAGGCGACGCTCATAACTGGTGCTGATTGGCGGCATCCTTCTGGCGAGAACTCTTCTATTATAGATAAAGATGATCATCCTGTTGTGCAAGTGAATTGGTCTGATGCGATGGCCTACTGTCAGTGGCTGTCACAAACAACGGGATTTCAGATCTCATTACCGACGGAGGTTCAATGGGAATATGCGGCGAGCAGTAGCGATGGTCTGCAATGGCCGTTTGGTAATACTTACGAGTTCGGTAATGCAAACATAAAAGGGCAAGACACGACCCCCGTACGGCAGTTCTCGCCGACTAGCTTTGATCTTTATGACATGGCAGGAAATGTATATCAGTGGTGTGCGGACTGGTACGCCCCTAACTGGTTAAAGGCGGGGCACAACATTTTAGATGAGCCTACTCTCGATCCGCGAGGCCCAACAACAGCCCAATATAAGGTGCTTCGGGGTGGGTCATGGTTGGATGTTGCTCAAGACTGCCGCTGTGCGAATCGGTTTCAAGCAAGACCCGAATACGTTGCTGTAAATTGGGGATTTCGCTGCTGTCTACTACTAACTGAAAATCTACTGGAAATACTTCAGCTTGACCATAATTGGAAGCTACCGGCCGTAGCTATGTTACGAGGAGATCAGTGAAATGGGAGAACAGTACGAATACCAACGATTCAATCTTGATCCTAACACAGGGCTGGGCGCATGGAGTCGCGTTCGCAAGAAAGGCGTACAGCACTATCTTCAGCCCTTAGGGGATGAGGGGTGGGAGGTTGTTTGGATAGGTGGGCACACATGGGCGGTGGGGCAAGGTATTCCTGGTTCGTGTGCAACGTGGGTTGAGGCGCGAAAACGATGTGACGGAGCACAAATCCCCAATTCTTGGGAATACACCGGCATTAATGTATGGGGTATGCCAAACCCCGATTGGGACCATCACATCGCTAGTCGGGGTTGGAAAAGAGTTCAAGAGGCCTGGTTTGACTATTACTTCCAGGAATGGTTCGTTTACAAACGGCCTGATAAATGGAGAGGAACTGATGATGGTGATATTCTTGGGCAGTTAGAAATAGCAGGGGCACAACTGAGTAATACATCTGTAAGCCTATCGTGGCAACCTGGTGGATGGCAAAGCGCTATCCACGACACAGTCAAACAGATATTGCAAATCAAATGGGAGCTTTCGGAGCAAGCAGGAAATGATGTTGGAACACACGCTGCACTGCAGCACTGGCTGGCAAAGACACGTCAATAACTTGAATCTAATACAGGAAGAACTGTACTGTCTCTTATTCCGGCCTGAGAGAGAATGTTTGCGCTGTTAGGTAGTTGCTCTTCTGGTGGTCATCCGTTTGGACTACAGACAGCCCGGATAATGGGCGCAGCGCGCAGTGAATTCTAAGTGGCACAATCGTCATGGTTATTCAGATTATCGCTCAGTGCCGCTTTTGGCACGGAACCTTGCAACATGCCTTGATGCTGGCCCGCGGCTTGGCACGCTTAGGCCATGAAGTAGCGTTGATTAACGTCCAATCATCAGTCAGATTTGAGAGTCGTCAGTGTACGATTTATGATGGGATCAGAATCGTCGACGCTACTCCTCACCAACTATCGTGCGTCGACCTGAACATAGTCGTTGGATTATGGGATCGACACACAATAGAATGCGCTTTACACCTCTCCCAACAGAAGGGTCGCTTGATCCTTGCCCCCACTATCTATTGGCCTCAGAACATGCTTCCTGACCTGACAAGCCAAGCGGAGGCGTTGTGGTATGTTTCTTGGGATCAAGCTGCTTGGGCAAAAGACTATTGGCATCTAGCCGAGCGCGTTGAGATCATACGTTGCGTGGTAGATGTCGATGTATTCCATACATCTACACGGAAACTGACAAAGGATCCTTGGGTGCTTGGCAGACATAGTCGCGATGTGCCCGAGAAATTTGCTCCTGACGTTGCTCAATTGGTTGAACGATTGGGACAGACACACAACATCGTCTATCATATGCTTGGTGCCGCAGAGACCATGAGCTGGTTGAAGGATACACGCGTCATGACCTATCAGGAGGATGCTGCTGCACCTCCTGAGTTTCTTCAACAATGCGACTTATGGGTATATTCGCATGCTCCTTATTGGCGCGAGACTGCTTGTATAGCGATGCTAGAAGCTATGGCCTGCGGTCTGCCAGTGGTAGTAAACAATTGCGGCGGTATGCGAGAGTATTTGCAGCATGGCCGCACAGGTTTCCTCTGTAATAATCTCGATGAGTTTATATTGAATACCAGTCTGTTGTTCGATATGCCTAACCTTTACTATGATGTAGGAAATCAGGCAAGGAAATTCGTTGAACGTTATCATTCCCTTGACAGTCTTGTGCGCCGGTTACAAGCCGTTATACATCCATGACGTATCTGTTCAGTGTCATCTCAATAAAGCCTGCTAGATGTTGGGGGTTTTTGCTTGTGCGACACGAAGTCGCATCCAGAGAGTGAGTAAGTAGCACTGCTTCCGGTCAGTGTTCAGGTCGGTTCCCAACCCCAAGGGTTTCATTGGGGTGTGCTGAGTCAAGGGCTGGGCTCATCATGAGTGGGCGTGATCACCTACGAGACTGCGGAGACAGCTATGCCGCGGCCAAGGCGAGCGTCAGTTCGTCCCAGGCGCGCACGAGACGCGGGAGTTGTGCCAGGCGCACGTCGCCACCCGAACTGCCGAGGGCGTAGAACCCGTCCCGGAGATTGCGCATGAACCCATGCGCGGCGCAAACGACCTGCGCGCACGGGAGCGTCTGAAAGCCACGCATTGCGCGGGTCCGGCCTTTAAGATGTTGATGATCCCGCTCGATCCGCTGTTGCTGGAGCTTACCTTTGATGTGCTCGACCTCAGGCAGGACCGCAGCGCGCCGGCGGGTAGATGGCTGCGCGATCGGTCGTCGCCACCGCGGGCCTCACTGCAGCGGTCTCAACTGCCCGCGTCAAGAACGCGTTGGCCGCTGCCGTGTCGCGCGTCGCACTGACATAGACATCAATGACCTGGCCGTCCTCGTCGATCGCTCGAAATGCGTAGCACCAACGGCCGGAGATACGAATGTAGGTTTCATCGAGACTCCAGCGTTGGCCGACACGGCGACGGCGTGGGGGCGCCGCGTCCTGATACAGCGGGGGGTGCCCCCTGGGCCGATACTGCTGGCGAATCCCAAATAGGAGCCACGCTAACACCGGGCGGGTGCTAATCGGACAAACGCGGAGCGGCGCGTCTTCGCGCGGGGGAGGTCGTGTAGCCAATTGACCACCCGCACGATATTCAGGGCGACTGCCGTCAGAATATGCTGTAAATGCGTTTTCTTCAGCCCGCGATAGCGCGCTCGTCGCAGGCCACACCGTCGCACCCCCTGCGAAAGCGTTCCCTCGATCCCCGCTCGCTTGCCATATGTCGCTTTCCACTCCGCGCTCTTCTGCTCGACCCGTCTGGCCTGCAACGCACTGTGTTCCTGTTCCGGACGCAGCGTGAGCTCACGACCGTCCGTCGCCGCATGCGTACAGCTGCTGCGGGCCGCACACGCGCTGCAGACCAACGCGGGAAAGCTGATTTTCACTTGCGCATGACCATGCCGGTCTGGTCCGGCTTTCCAGCCGGTGCTCGTTTGTCCCTCGGGGCAGCGGGCCTGCTTGGCAGTCCAATCAATCTGGAACTGACTCACGTCATAGCCGCCATCGTGGCGTGCTTGCCAACTGGTATCCGGTGGGACTGGCCCAACTAACGTGATGCCATGGCTGGCGAGACTGTGCACAATTGCCTCTCCGTCAACGTAGCCCGTATCAGCCAACTGCGTCGCCGGGGTCAGCTCCCGCGCAGCTAATTGCGCCTGGATCTCCTCAAGCACCGCACCATCCGGCACAATTGCCGGGGTCGTGAGCACGTTGGTTACCACGAGCGGGGCGTCTGGCTCGCAGGTTTCCGTGACA
>JBBQXY010000207.1:0-8759 GCA_038209195.1 Ktedonobacterales bacterium
GTACAGTGTCGTCAGAAAGGTATCAAGATCTATCATGTTAGCTCCTTTTCTTCGAAAAGTTCTGGATATGCTAACTATAGGTTCCTTTTACCTTTCTTTTCAAACTCTTCCTCTCTTTTCTAATTCACACCAAACGTTTAAGCGATGCCTAATCCGTGCAGCACCATTTCTACGGCGGCGACCATAATCACCCCCAGGAAAATGATGCGCAGTATTTTGTTGCTCAAATGAGCCAGCAGGCGTGCGCCGATCAGCGCACCGATCAAGATGCCCAGGGCTACCGGAGCGGCAATCAATGGGGGAATATCTCCGCGCGAGAAGTAAATCCCAGCACTGGCAGCCGCCGTCACCCCGATCATGAAATTGCTGGTGGTGGTGGAGACCTTCATGGGCAGACGCATGGCCACGTCGAGGGCCAGCACCTTGAAGGTGCCACTGCCAATACCTAGCAAACCCGAAATGAGGCCGGCAACATACATCATCAACAAGCCAAGTGGTGTGCGCGTTACCTCATATGGTACGTTGCGATGCAGGTGATGGTCGGGATAGCTGCTATTGAGATGAAGCCATCGCGCCAGACGATCATTCTTGACTCCTTGTGGGAGCTCCTCGCCGATCTTGAAGATGAGCGGGGCAGCCGATACGAGCAGAATAACGCCGAAAATGACCGAGAGGAGGCCTGGAGCTAAGAAGCCGGCGAGAAAGGCACCACAAATGGCTCCCACCGTTGTTGCCAGTTCCAGAAACATGCCCACGCGCAAGTTCGTCATGTGGTCTTTCACATAGGCGGCGGCGGCCCCACTGGAGGTCGCAATTACTGAGATAATACTGGCACCAATGGCGAAGTAAATCGGAAAGCCGAAGACCAGTGTCAACAAAGGGACAATCAGCACACCTCCACCTAGACCGACCAGCGACCCCAATAGGCCGGCGATAATCGAGCCGAGAAAGATGAGCACGGGATAGACCCACGAGTATTCACCATGCTGAAATTGCTGATGTTGACCTTGTACCAACACTGCACCAACAAAAAAGATGCTGAACAAGAGCACGATCAGCACAATCGTCGTAATGACGACAAAACGGCGGTCACGCTCGAGCGCAAAGGCTGGAATAGAGACCGCAACGCGCAGCACTGGAGTGGCGATCAGCAACAGCAATCCCAGAGTGATTACGGCCTGTGGACGAAGGATCAGTAAGCCAACCCATACCTGATTGAATGTTTGTGGAAAGAGATCGAGCTTTTGTGGCGCGAACTTATCGGGTTGGAAAGATACCAGCAATAAACCAATGAGAATGATGGTTGCACTCAAGATGACGCCGCCTTGGAGAATCCACCCAATCAACATGGAGGTCGTGTTGGGTGTGGTGTGTGGCGTATCTGGTGGTGTTGCGGACGACTGTATCGCTGGTTCAGCTACTTTACTCTGTGTGCTTGATGAAGGTTTCGTTTCCATGGCAACTCCATTAGAAGGTGAAATGTAGGCCACGCAGGACCATTTGGACCGCGATCACGACCAGCACGGGTAAGAAGATGAGACGGAGAAATTTATTACTAAGATGGACGAGGAGGCGGGCGCCTATCAGCGCACCGAGCAGAATGCCCAGCGCAACCGGGGCAGCCAGAACCGGAAGGACGTCTCCCCGCGCAAAATAGATTCCTGCACTAGCCGCTGCCGTCACTCCGATCATAAAATTGCTGGTCGTCGTCGAAACTTTCATGGGGAGACGCATGATAGTGTCCATCGCCAACACTTTGAAGGTGCCACTGCCAATGCCCAGTAGCCCCGAAAGAACACCGGCCACATACATCATCGCGAAGCCCAATGGTGTGCGCGTGACCCGGTACGAGACTTGCTGGCCTAACCTCTGGTCGGGGTAAGTACTGGCCAAACGCAATTTTGTGGCCCACACGTCATTGGTGACTCCCTGGGGCAATTCTTCAGCGACTTTGAAGACAATAGGTACGGCAGAGATCAGCAGGACGATACCAAAAATTACAAAGAGTGAAGCTGGAGCAATGTACGCGGCAAGGAAAGCCCCACTCATTGCTCCCACGGTGGTTGCCAGTTCGAGAAATAGCCCGACGCGCATATTTGTCAGATGGTCTCGCACATAGGCCGCTGCTGCACCACTTGATGTGGCAATCACAGCGATGATACTGGCACCAATGGCATAGCGAATGGGTAAGCCAAAGGCTAGCGTCAGCAGTGGCACAATCAGCACCCCACCTCCTAATCCCACTAGCGAACCAAGCACACCAGCCAGAATTGCGCTGGAAAAGATAAGCAAGAGCACAAGTAGGGAAAGATGCATTAGTTCATGCCTTTTCCCAACAAGAGGCTCGTGACGAGAATGCCCAGCACAATGAGCGCAATCGTCATGTAGAGGTGGTCGCGCTCCCTGGCAAAAGCTACCGCCGAAGCAGCGACCGAGAACACAGGCGTGGCAATGAGGAGGAGGAGTCCTAGGACGATGATCGCTTGGGGATGGAAAGCGCGTAACCCTACCCATACTTGACCGAGCGTGTCGGGAAAGATTAAGATTCTTTGGATAGAAAGTCCCCCCGGCGATACTACCACGAGCAGCAGTCCCAGTAGCGTAATGCTGGCACTGGCAATGACACCGCAGCGGAGAATCAGGCCGATCATGACAGCCGTGTTGTTATTTGTGTTGGGGGGTCCTTCCGGGGGCTGTGGAAGAGTTGTCGGTATAGATTGTGGTAAGGACGCGGTTTTCGTCAAAATTTTTGCATTGATAGGTTGCACGTGCATTGTCTATTGCTTCGCTTTCACCTTGCGGCAAGTTGTTCCCGAAATCCATTACTGTTGTCTTTTCGTTTAGCAAGCTGACGCGGTACCTATTTCTTTAGTGTAAAGCAAGGTATGAACGTTTTAGCTTCTAATACAACTATACGGTATTTTTTGATATAATTCCAATATATGGTTTTTATGTTTTTAATAACTAAAAAGAATAATAAATGCTCTCCTCTCACAGGATGCGAGTCAAAAGGCGGCAGCCGCTTGCCAAATGGAGTGTTCCGACACACTCCATTAGACAAATGATGGCTCCTCCCGTATACTTGAAAAAGAGGCGGTATTCCCAATCCCCTAGAGGAAGGACGTGTTGCCAGACGTTCCGCTAAGAAACGAGAGGGAAGCATGGATGACCAAATACGCATTTGTCATTGATCAGCGCAAGTGTATCGGCTGTCATGCCTGCACCGTGGCCTGCAAGGCTGAGCATGATGTTCCCATCGGCGTCAACCGCACCTGGGTCAAGTACATTGAAAAGGGCGAGTTTCCCAACTCGCGTCGCTATTTTCTTGTCAACCGCTGCAATCACTGTACTGATGCACCTTGCGTGGCGATCTGCCCCACCAAAGCACTCTATAAACGGGCAGATGGCATTGTCGACTTTGATTCCAACCGCTGCATTGGCTGCAAGTCGTGCATGCAAGCCTGTCCTTACGACGCCCTCTACATTGACCCGAATAGTTATACCGCGGCAAAATGTAACTACTGTGCCCATCGCACCGAAGTCGGCCTCGAACCCGCGTGCGTCGTGGTATGCCCCGAACATGCGATCATCGCCGGTGATATGCATAACCCGGCCAGTGAGCTTGCCCAGCTCATTGCTCGTGAGCCAGTACGAGTGCGCAAGCCGGAGCAGGGTACAAAGCCGAATGTGTATTACTTGGGGGCGGAAGAAGCCGCCATCAATCCCGAGGTGGCGACGCAGGAATTGCCGCACATGACCATGTGGAGCACGATCCTCAAACCCCAGCACGGTGATGAAAGCACGTTTGATGCACGCAAGTCGCTGCGCGCTCCCAAAACGATCAACCCGCTCAAGCCGTATCAGCCGCTCAAGCCGGAACAACGCGTTCATAACGAGGCCCGTGTTGTCTACGATGCGCCCAAGAATAGTGCGCCGTGGGGCTGGAAGGTTTCCGCCTACCTGGGAACGAAATCCCTGGGTGCTGGCGCGATGATCGTGGCGGCCCTAGCTCTGGCCTTCTACGGCCTGAGCACGCCCATCAGCGGCACGATGAATATCCTGCTCGGTATTGCCGCGCCAGTGATTGGTGGTCTCTTTATCGCCATTACGTTGCTACTGCTCGTAGTAGACTTGAAGCGTCCTGATCGTGCGCTTTTCTTAATTACGAAGGCCAATCCCAGTTCGTGGCTTGTCTGGGGCGGCATCATTTTGGCTATTTTTGGTCTGATTGAGGCACTGTGGTTTGGGTCTGCCCTCTTCGGTCTGGTCGCGCTTTTGCGCTGGCTGCTCCTTCCTGCCGTACTTTTTGGGGCTGCTGCTGCGGGCTACACGGCTTTCCTTTTTGGGCAGGCAGAGGGACGTGATTTCTGGCAAAGTCCACTGCTCTTGCCCATTCTGCTTGCACAGGCATTTTTTGCTGGTGCAGCAGTGCTAGGGTTGTTCGCCTGGCTACTCGATAGCGGAGAGAAGTTGACGATGTTTCTCACCATTGTGTTGCTCGCTGCTATCGCCGCGCATCTCCTGCTCGTGTTGTTGGAAGTTTTTGGGGCGCATAATAACAGTCATGTAGCGGCGGCGGCTCATTGTATCAGCAGTGGAGGGCTGAGCCGTATTTTCTGGGGAGTATTTCTCACACTCGGTTCGCTCGTGCCACTGGTTTTGCTCTGTATTGCCTTGCTGCTACCCGTTGCCCGACCTGTCCTGCTCGGTATCGCGGGCCTCTGCGCACTAGCAGGACTTTTCGCCTATGAACATTGTTTTGTGGTAGCCGGCCAGATTGTCCCGTTAAGCTGAGGCCTCCGTGAACGTTCATTATTGAGGCCTCTGTAGGGCGCGATGTATCGCCGCCACTGCCGATTTATCGGCCCGCGTAGACAGAAAGAAGAGACAGCAATGACTGAGATACCTTTACAGCACCATATCGCGCCGAGCGGAGAGCAGATGACCGTGCGAGACCTGGCATCCTGCCCACCGCAGGAACGCTGGCACGATTGGGTAGAATACGATGCAAAGGCATGGCCGCGCAAGGTCGAGAAACACTACGAGATCATTCCCACTATTTGTTTCAACTGCGAGGCGGCTTGCGGCCTGTTGGCTTACGTGGATAAAGAGACCGGGCGTGTGAAACGCTTCGAGGGCAATCCCTACCATCCGGGCAGTCGCGGGCGCAACTGTGCCAAAGGGCCAGCCACGATCAACCAGGTCAACGATCCCGAACGCATTCTCTATCCGCTCAAGCGTACTGGTAAGCGCGGTGAGGGCAAATGGGAGCGTACGAATTGGGATGAGGTGCTTGATACTTTTGCGATGAAGATCCGTGACGCCATCGTGGAAGATCGCCGCGACGAGGTGATGTATCACGTGGGGCGACCGGGACACGATGGGTACATGGAGCGCGTCCTGGGAGCGTGGGGTGTCGATGGGCATAATAGCCACACGAACGTCTGCTCATCCTCCGCACGCTTCGGCTACCATATCTGGTGTGGGCTTGATCGGCCCTCGCCAGATCACGCCAATGCGCGTTTTATCTTGCTCATCAGTTCCCACCTGGAGACAGGCCACTACTTCAATCCCCAGGCACAGCGCATTATCGAGGGCAAAATGAAGGGGGCAAAACTGGCAGTGATGGATCCGCGTCTCTCCAATACCGCCAGCATGGCTGATTATTGGTTGCCGACGTGGCCTGGCTCGGAGGCGGCAGTTCTTCTGGCAATGGCACGTATTATCTTGGCGGAACAGCTCTATAACCGCGAGTACATACGGCGCTGGGTCAACTGGCAGGCGTTTCTGGCGGCTGAGCATCCTGACGAACCGCAGAGTTTTGATCGCTTCATTGCACTGCTCATTGAGCAGTACGCTGAATTTACCCCTGCCTTTGCCGCTAAAGAGAGTGGGCTAACGGAAGCAACAATTGTCGATATTGCGCGACAAATTGGGCATGCTGGCACGGCCTTCGCGGCCCATACGTGGCGAGCGGCTAGCGCGGGCAATCTCGGCGGCTGGCAGGTCTCACGCGCCCTCTGGTTCCTTTCGGTTCTCACGGGCAGTATCGGTACGCCTGGTGGAACAGCTCCTTTTAGCTGGAATAAATTTGTCCCCACCCCTTTCCTCAAACCGAGCCTCCCCGATGTATGGAACGAATTACTGTACCCGCCGGAATATCCCCTGGCAAACTACGAGATGAGTGTCTTGCTGCCCTACTTTTTGCAGGAAGGGCGTGGCAAGCTCGCGGCCTATTTTACTCGCGTCTACAATCCCGTCTGGACCAATCCCGATGGCACCGCTTGGATTGAGGCATTGACCAATGAGCAGCAGGTAGAGTTGCATGCCGCTTTGACCCCTACCTGGAATGAGACGGCCTGGTATGCCGATTACGTGCTGCCGATGGGTATCAGTAGTGAACGACACGACCTGATGAGTCAGGAAACCCACGCGGCGCGCTGGATTGGCTTTCGCCAGCCAGTGTTGCGCGTCTATAAAGAGCGGCATGGCGAACCAGTACAATTTACGTATCAGGCCAATCCTGGCGAGGTGTGGGAAGAAGACGAATTCTGGATCGAGCTGTCGTGGCGCATTGATCCAGATGGGAGCCTGGGCATTCGAAAATTCTTCGAATCGCCCTATCGTCCTGGCGAAAAGCTCAGCATCGAAGAATATTATCGCTGGATGTTCGAAAACAGTGTGCCCGGCCTACCAGAGGCGGCAGCGAAAGAGAAGCTGACACCCTTGGAATACATGCGCACATATGGCAGCTTTGAAATTCCCATGGAGAAAGCTCCAGTCTTCTCCTTAAACGAGCGTGCCTTGCAAGCCGCCGAGTTGGAAGGTTCCCTGCTTGACGAGGAGAGTGGCACCATCAGTCGCGCAGGGGTAAAGGTCGGGGTCATGGTCGATGGGAAGGCACTGGAAGGCTTCCCCACGCCTTCACGGAAGCTTGAGTTCTATTCCCCTACGCTCAAAGACTGGGGCTGGCCGGAATATACCACGCCGGGCTACATTCAGAGCCACGTCCATTCCTCCAAGATCGATGTTGAAGCGGGAGAGTACTTGCTCATTCCCACGTTCCGTTTGCCGACATTGATTCATACGCGTTCGGGAAACGCAAAGTGGCTCAATGAGATTTCCAATGCGAACCCGGTGTGGATTCATCCTCGTGATGCAGCACGCATAGGCGTGGCTTCGGGCGACCTCGTGCGTGTCACCACGGAAATTGGCTATTACGTGAATCGAGGCTGGGTAACTGAAGGCATCTGCCCCGGCGTGGTCGCCTGTTCGCACCACCTGGGACGTTGGCGGCTGGAGACAAGTGTGGGGGCAGACCGTTGGACCTCCGCCCTGGTCGCGCTTGGACGTGAACCAGGAGATGTCTGGCGTCTGCGCCAGCTTCAAGGAATACGCCCCTATGAGAGCGCTGATCCAGACTCGGCCCGCATTTTCTGGCGGGAAGCCGGTGTGCATCAGAACCTGACCTTTAGTGTGCATCCTGATCCCATCAGCGGAATGCATTGCTGGCATCAGAAGGTGACGGTGACAGTCGCGCATGCTGAAGATTGTTATGGCGATGTCTTCGTTGATCGCCACAAGGCGCAGAAGGTTTATGAGCAGTGGCTAGCTATGACGCGCCCACAGAGACAGCGCGCAGATCACTTGCGACGTCCACTCTGGATGATTCGCCCGTATCGTCCGGCGGCGAGCGCATTTAAACAGTAAAGCTGCTGTCTTTGGAGGATTTTCACTTGACGTTTGTTCTATTTTCATTCATAATGGGTACACGCCGAATACAGCGACGCAAACAGTTCTAGACCGTTAACATGAACGAGTTACCTGCGCCACTTTTCATTGAGACGCCGTGCTGAGCGAGGATTGTAGTAGAAACCCTTCCCATTTAAGGACGAGGAACGAACGGGTCACACATGCATGCTTCCGTTTTCTTTCAAGGTGGGACCTTGGTGCTCCACCACACCGACGACATAGACCAAGTTCCAGCCCCTTTTCAATGTATCAAGAGCCGTTGGCGCTGTGAAGCCTATCACTACCACAGCATCCTCCCCTGGGTGCAGGAACACAGCATTCGCAACACTGTTCCTCGCTGGCAACGTCTTGCCTTACAGTTGCATGATACGCGGGAACTTCATGACTAGCAGCGACAGGCTCTTGACGCTTGGAAAGCCGCCAGTGGACGAGGAAGTATCGTCTTACCGACAGGGGCCGGAAAAACGCTGGTGGCAACGCACGCGATACGCCATGTCAACTCCTCGGCAGTTGTGCTTGTTCCGACAACGAGTTTGCTCTACCAGTGGTACGCCCTCCTGACCAATGCCTTTCAGACCGAGATTGGCGTCTACTACGCGGGAGAGAAACGCGTCCTTCCGCTGACCGTGACCACCTATCACTCCGCTGGCGATCTCATCGCTGAGTACGGCAATACTTTCAAGCTGCTCATCTGTGATGAGGTGCATCACCTGCCCGCCAGGACGTGGGGCGAGGCGGCATTGATGGCCCCAGCCCCTTTTCGCCTGGGATTGACCGCGACCTATCCCGAAGAGCACGAACAGAGCGGAGAACGCTGGCGGCTCGATGAGCTGATCGGACCAATTGTCTACACGCAACGCTTGGAGTCCAGGGTCTGTGAATTATTGCTGAGAGACAAAGGCCCCTCCATCTGCTAAGATAGAACTGTCCAGTTTTGATCATCGCAGAAAAAGGAGCCTTCCTCATGCATTCTACCGCACAGTCTCTCTCGTTGCCGGAGCTATCTG
>JBBQXY010000208.1:0-8447 GCA_038209195.1 Ktedonobacterales bacterium
ACTATCAAGACCATATTGCTGAAATGGGAGTTAGCAAACGCCCCAGGTATCCCTATAGCTTCCTCAAGCCAGCGACCACAACGCTCATTGGGTCCGGCACTGCTCTTCAACTCCCAGAAGAGGCAAAAAAGGTCGATTGGGAAGCGGAGTTAGCGGTCGTCATTGGTCAAAAAGCGCACCACGTGCGGGGAGAGGAAGCAATGGCATGTATTGCAGGTTATAGTCTTCTCAATGATGTATCCGCACGCGACTGGATCGCGGAGGCTCCCTCTCTAGGTATTGATTGGGTCATGCAAAAAGCCTTCGATGGCTTTGCCCCAATGGGTCCCCTTATTACCCCCGCGACCTTTGTTGCCGACCCACAGCAACTCTCCATCACCCTTACCGTTAATGGACAGATCAAGCAAAGCTCGACGACCGCGAACATGGTCTTTTCGGTACGCGAAATTCTCGAACACTTGACCTCAATTATGACGTTAGAGCCAGGGGATGTGATTGCAACAGGGACTCCTGCTGGTGTTGGACACGGAAAGAAGCCACCAGAGTACTTGAAAGCAGGAGATATGATGATCGTAGAAATCGAGAGCCTTGGTCAGCTCGAAACGCCAATAATGTAAGGATAGCCTGTTTCTCATCTCTGATTTCTATCAGTTATTCTTTATTATGAGAAGGGAGAGCATACTATGAGTGATGGACGTGTTATTCCATCTGGTCAAGGCAAAACCTTCACGGCAGGTGGGGCAGAAATTACATTCAAGATAACTGCTGAGCAATCGGCAACCACCTCTAGTTTTGAGATAGTTGTCCATCCAGGATACGATGTGGGTGCTCATGTGCATGGGCATCAGGAGGAATTGTTCTATATCCTTGAGGGTGAGCTTGATCTCTTTGCCTTTGAACCTCTTGTGAGGACCGAGGGAGACTGGTGGACCTGGCAATCACGCACTGGTGCTCGAGTGTTTCGTGGAGGCCCAGGAAGCATGATGTTTGTGCCACCCGGTTGCCCTCACGCATTCGCGAATTTCGGAAACACATCTGCTCGGATGCTCTTCCAGGCTACCCCAGTCGGTCACTAGAAGTACTTCGAGGAACTCCTCGCTATTTTGAAGAGTGGTGGACCACCGAACCCCGAAGTCATTGCCGCCTTGAGAAAACGCTACGATATCGAGCAACTTACGCCGCTCGTTCCAGGGAAAAGGTCCTCATAGTTAACCTCACATAAGGGTGTCATCTGTCAAATTTTGTGGTATTGTTCTATAGGCCTGTAAGTGTATTTTTGACGAAAGGATACTATGTGCCGTATAAGTAGAGAAGGCGAGACGCGAGAAAGGGAGACCTCTCTCTATGTTAGGCCAGCATCGCGGGCACGGATAATAGCCTCCGCACGGCTGGCCACCTGGAGTTTACTGAAAACGGTGGAGACGTGATTGCGGACTGTTTTGGGACTGAGCACGAGTTTTTCTGCAATCGCTGCATTGGCGTAGCCTTGAGCAATCAGGGTAAGTACCTCACGTTCCCGGTCCGTCAGTTCGGGAAAGACCGGAGAGACCGTCTTCTCCAGCGTCGAAAAGTAATGGATCAACCGCCGGGCAATCGATGGGCTGAAAATGGCCTCACCACTGCTGACCGCGTTGATCGCCCGCAGCACCTCCACCTGGTCGACCCCCTTGAGCAGGTAGCCGCGCGCTCCCGCACGCATGGCGGCAAAGATCGAATCGTCGTCTTCATACATGGTGAGGACGAGCACACCGATGGATGGGTTCATGTGCAAGATGCGGCGCGTGGCCTCGATCCCATTCACGCCCGGCATATTGATATCCATTAGGATCACTTCCGGCTGCAGATGTTCTGTAAGGGCAATGGCCTCTTCCCCTTCGGTTGCTTCGCCGGCCACCTCGATCCCGGTCACCGATTCCAGCAATCCACGCAGGCCCTTGCGAAACATCGGGTGGTCATCGGCAATCAGCACACGGATGTGCTCTTCCATGTTATTACTCCTTCGGTAGTGGTAATTGGATGAAGACGCGAGTCCCACCAGCCTCGACCGGTTCTATGGCGCACGTCCCTCCCAATTCGGCTACCCGTTCGCGCATCGAGGTCAGGCCGACACCCACCCGGTATCCCACAGGAAAACCCTGTCCATCGTCGCTGACTTCAAGGCAGATATCGTTGTCCACGTCCAAAGTCAGCACACAATGTTGCGCGTTGGCGTGGCGCAGCGCGTTGGTCAGCGCTTCCTGGGCGATGCGATAGATCGCGACCTCGACTGCGGCAGGAAGTTGTGGGATGCGCTCTGGTGCGTTGAGTGTGATGGAGAGGCCGGGTTTTCGGTAGCGGGTCACCTGCTCGCGGAGGGCTGAGACAAGACCGAGTTCATCAAGTGTTGGCGGGCGCAACTCATAGACCAGGCGACGAATGTCGGTGATGGCGCTCTGCACCTGGGTCTTGAGATCAACAAGCAGCGCATCAGCGGCAGATGGATCGCTTTTGTACAGGTTACGGGCGGTGTCGAGTTGAAGGGTCAGGCTTCCGAGGGCCGGGCCCAGGCCATCGTGTAGGTCGCGACGCAGGCGGCGGCGTTCCTCTTCCCGCGCGGTGACGAGTTGGGTGCGCGAGTGCTGGAGTTCAACTGCCACCCGCTGCAAGTCGGCAGTGAGCCGCACGGCGTACGTGGCCACACCTGCCTGCCTCGCTAGATCGTTGAGTAAGGCGCGATCAGCAGAGGTAAAGGTTTCACCAGGCCCGCGTGAAGCAAGCAGCAATTCGCCAATCTGTTCGGTCTGATAGATGAGTGGCAGACGGGTGAGGTTTTCCTGCGGTGATCCATAGGAGGCTGCAATTGTAAAATCGCTTTTCTGCTTCAAAGCAATGGCTACATAGGGCAATTTGAGAGCCTGAGCGACTATCTCCACAATCGTGGATAACACCGCCTCAGGCATCAGGGCGGCTTCCAGACGCTGCCCTAAGTGGGAGATCACTTGATAGGGCGTATCACGCTTGCCAAACATCAAGCGATTGACGGCAAGCTGGAGACGTTCACGTAGCGGTTGGAAGAGCACCGCGACCAAGCCGGTCGCCAGCAGCGAGATGAGCAGATTGCTGCTGGTTTGCAGCAGCGCACCGAGCGAGACGACGACGAACACATAAATACCAACGATGCTGGCAGTCAGTGTGCCATACACGAGCGTGCGATTAATGATGAGATCGATGTCCCAGAGCCGGTAGTGGAGTAGCGCGATAGCTATCGAGGGCGGAACAATCAGCAATATCAGAGTGTCTACCGCCTGGATGATGACGACATAAGGAAAGTCAGGTTGACGGAGCACAGGAACGAAGAACGAAAGGAGAATAACGCCAATCTGTACCAGAAGCACAATCGCAAGGCTAAAGACGACCCACTTCGTCTGCTGGCGTTCGGGGTGCGAAGAGATGCGTAGGTAGCGATAGATCTGTCCACCGAAAATGCTTCCCGTTGTGAGGAAAAAGAAGAGACCTCCCAGCGGACGGCTGTGGAGGAGGTTGGGAATGAGAAACACGGACACGATGAGATAGATCACGATATAGGTGGGAAGAAGCCAGCGCAACCAGCGGGGAGCAAATCGCCCATTGGGGAATAAGGCAAAGACGAGCCAGAGCACGCTCAGATTGAGGATGTTCATGCAGGTAGCCGAGAATTGCCAGATCGAGTGGCTAAATCGTAACGAATCGAGATAGCCGTTTGGACCATTCATCCCCTAGATGACTGCCCAGAAGGCAAAAATCAGGACGATCCATTCGTTGGACTTCCGCCAGAACACAAAGAGGCCGATCCCCATCCACAGCAGGGCCGAGATGATCGTGAGTGCGACATTGAAGGCCGCGTAATCGCCAAGTGAAAAGCCCAGGTGCTGGAGAGCCGACGCTGTCCCCAGGGTTGGCTGCCACGCGGGACATAAAGCAGCAGGCGTACAAACGATCTGGAGAAGTTTCACGTAGAGTGGCATATTGACGACGAAAAGTACCAGTGAAAACGCGACGAGAACAAGCCATGTTAGGCGCGCGAGGACAAGCCACCTTCCTTGCAAATGCGTCACCGCAGGATGATGAGGTTGTCCAGGATGGATAGTAGGAAGAGTCTGTGTACGCTCCAGGTTCATCTCGTTGCTCCTTGTCTCAAACCCTGCTCATAGCTGTTGCTCTTCTATTGTACGCAAAGATTGAACGCGTGTATAGAGTGGGCGAAGAGGCACATTTTACGAGGACCAGACGCCTGGGTTCTTTACCCAGGCGTCTGGTTAAACAGTACTCAGGCGCGAACCCCAGTGAGAGGATGAGCGGCTTCTTCCAGGGTTGATTGCTTCGACACCATTCCCATAGCGAGCCAAATCAGGCCGACAGCGAAAATGATGAGTCCCGCATCTCCAATGGGCAGTCGCAAAAGGCTGCCGATCGCGTAGAAGAGGCCACCAATGATGAAGAGCAAACCTGCCCAGCGTGGGAGAATAGTGGACCTCATGACGGCAATCCCAAGCAGGATACCCCCGATCAACCCCAGCAGATCGCCGAAGGAATAAAAAATCAACAATCCCAGCGGTGGTCGCCCGCCCCCCAGGAGTCCGTGTGCTCCAAGGAAAGGAAAAATGAAGGCAAGGATGGCTTCCGAGGCCATGCCAATGAGGAACAGAAAAAGCGTGCAGATGAAGCCAATCAGCCCTACAATACCAACTCGCCCGGCGAATCTCGCATATATGCTAGGCAACCCCAATACAATCAGCATACCGCCGATTAGACGGATCAGGGCACTGGCAGTGGAGAGGGTGCTGATCTGGCTATTGCCAGCGAAGAAGTTGAGGATTGTGCCAATGATGAGGAGCAGGCTCCCGATGAACAGGCTGATTCCGCTCAAGCGACTCAATGTTCGAGATGACATAGTGAATAACCTCCTTGCAGGAATTCTCCCGCGTTTGATACAGCTTGTGAACACCACAAGTTCTGCTGCAAGGATACCTGAGGAGGTGTCCCGTTGAGATGTGAACAGTGTCACGATGCGTCTAGGACAATGTGTCCCGGCTCGTTCAGGACAAGAAGGCCCTCCATTTTCTCTCCGAACCCTTCTCGGTGCCGTATAAGGATTCATATACGGCACCAACCGCTCTTTTCTACGCTGCCTCACGTGTGTCACTACGCTTCTGTAGCCCATTTGCCGTCCTGTGTTACCCTTGGGAAGAGATGACAGTTTCCCTACTTATACGGCACATAGAAAGGCGGTACGATGACCACGACCTCTGAGGCGGTTGAACTGTTCCTTGCCAGCTTGCGTACTCGTTCGGCTCCAGCCAATACGATCAAGTCGTACTCCCACGACTTGAGGCACTTTGTGCAGACGGTTCCGGCGGACCTGGCTTCCATTTCGGCATCTACGATCCAAATCTTTCTCGATGGCGATGGGCATCATAGTCCCGCGACACGGGGGAGACGCTACTCGACCCTCTGTGCCCTGTACCGATGGTTGGTTCGTCAGGAACTCGCCCAGAACAATCCCATGGAACGCCTTGATCCGATTGTGCAGCCACGCAAAGAGCCGCGCCCTCTTAAACCAGACATCGTCGAGCAGATTCTCAAAGCTATTCCTGCCTCCAACCTGCGTGATCGCACCTTCTTCACCTTGCTCTATGAAACGGGGATACGAGTGGGTGAGGGACTTTCCATGCAATACAGCGATGTCGATCTCTCCCAGGACGATGAGAAGATTCGCGTCTTTGGCAAAGGACAACGGGAGCGCACCGTGTTGCTTGCAGCCGCTCCAGAGAGTATTCGACTCCTGCGCCGTCATCTCAAGCAGAGCCGGATTACTGCCGGATCAGTCTTTCGCGGAGACCCTCGATATGGTGGGAGTCCGCTGCCCCTGGATTACAGCGTGATTCGCAAAGCATGGAGTACGTATTGCGAAGCCGCAGGAGTCCAGGCCACGATTCACCAGCTCCGCCATAGCAGAGCAACCCTGTTGATCCAAGCAGGCGTTCCTGTGACCACGGTTCGCAAACAGTTAGGGCATCGCAACCTGCAAAGCACGCTTCGCTATGCAGAAGTAGATCAGGCAACCGTCAAACAGGACCTGCTGGAGTATCAACGACGCAAAGGGAGAAAACGCTAACAGATGGTAAAAACCTACTCCTGGAGCACTGACGCAGAGGAATTGCGACGGCTCTTCACCCTCACGTTCGATGATTTGCATTTCCTGGAGCCTTTGCGCGCCGATGCCCAGCGACTTTATCGCGCTCTGGTGCTGGTCTGGGCACGAGTCGAACGTGTCCTGGTCTCAGATCCAAGCAGCATCCCAGAGGAGGTGATCACGCACGTGAGTCGTCAGCTCAGCCTGAAGCCTTCTGTCCTTTCACAGTTGCATAATCACCCTTCGGCTCGATCAGCGACCTTTGAGGCAGTGCGCAAGCATTTGGATGTGCGTGCCTGGCAAGAGTCGGATGAAGAGCAGTTATCTGCCTACTTGATCGAGAAGGTGTCCCATACGGGGAATCCTTCCGCTCTCTTCGACGCGGCAACCGACTGGATGGTGCGTGTTGGGGTGCTACGCCCGCAAGGAGAGACGACCATCGAGCGTCTGGTCTATCAAGTCCGCAATCAAGCGGAAGATATCTTATTTGATCAGATCGCTTCCAGTTGTCTGACGAAGGCCGGGCCAAGCTGGATGCCGTGCTTGATACGTCACAGGGTGATAGTCGCCTCGCCTGGCTTGGTACCCCACCACGCGCTGCTTCCGTTCCCGCCATCAAGGAGGAGTGTGAGCGCTTAGTTCAGGTTCGGCAGTCATTACCTGCCCCATACTTAATCACGACTTGGGGTACGTATTGTTGCACTCGTAGCTTGCGCTTAAAACATGCGTATATCCAAATTAGATGTATGAGAAGCAAGAGGCATATAGCCCAAATGGCTATTTCTTGACCGCTAAAGAGGGAGGAGTTACTCTTGTCTGGACAAACCGACGTAGAGAACAGGGGAGAGGTACCACAACGAAAAAGGGGGCATCATGCCTGCCCGCAAGAGGAAACGCCGCGAACGCACCCACGACTGGCAAGACATTCAGCAATATACACTTTGGCCAGAGCAGCAGCTCTACGAAAAAATTCGCCCTGTTGTGCTTTTTCAGGAGAGCGCTGCAGTGCGTGCCAAAGAGATCGGGGACAGTCCACGCACGCTGCAATACCATGCACAGCAGTTTGAGCAAGTGGGTATGGCAAGTCTGTCCCACAAAGAGCGTGCTCCTGCACCTTCGGCTGGGCGGAGTCTCCCCGAAGACATGCGCCAATTGATTGTCAATCTGAAAGCGGAATATCCAAGCTTTACCCCTCATGAGATTGCCACGATCTGTTTTCTCCATTTTGAGCGCAGACCATCCGACCACACCGTGAAACGCATCCTGGCGGATGGACCGAAGCCTTCCATTTCCGGGCGGCGCTATCCACTCTACGCAGAGATCGCCGACGGGTATCAGAGACGGCGGGCCATCGTCGATCTGCATGCGGAAGGGTGGTCAAATACGACTATCAGTGCCTATTTGCAAACCCCTCGACATCGGGTGTATGAGGTGCTCAAGCGTTGGGCCGAAGAAGGGCATGCAGGACTGGATGACAGACCGACGAGTGCCCCACGGTCTCCTGCTCGCAAAGTGACCATGAACGCGATCACCGAGGTCCGAAAGAGCGTTCGGGAGAGTCCTGAGCTTGGCGCGTATCGTGTGCGGGCGGCTCTGGAGCAGATCGGTATCCATCTCTCACAGGCGACGTGTGGGCGGCTCCTCGCCCTCAATCGCAAGCTCTACGGCGTGCCGAAACCTTCGGGAGGAGTTCCACGCGAGCGACGCGAGATGCCGTTCAAGGCTCATTTCAAGCACGAGATCTGGTCCGTGGACGCGCCCGTACATCGAAGAGCATAGCTTGGGGTTTCCAGAACCTGTCTATTTGATCAGCGTGTTAGAGAATTACTCCCGCTCCTGCTTGGCGAGTAAAATTTCTTCCACCCAAAATCAGTGGGACTATTTGGAGGTACTTTTTGCAGCACTCTCAGCCTTTGGTGCGCCATCAGTTCTGGTAAGTGATGGCGGTGGGATTTTTCGCTGCAATCAGGCAATGGATGTGTATGCCGCTTTGGGGATCAAAAAAGATCAAATCGAGAAGCGACAAGCCTGGCAAAACTATATCGAATCGCATTTCAATATCGTCCGAAAAATGGCGGATGCCAAGTTCGCACGGGCACGCTCCTGGGAAGAGATGATCGCCACTCACCGCACCTAGATGCGTGATTACAATATGCAGCGCGTGCGCCATGTCGGTGCATGTAGAATCCCTTTTACAGAAAGGAGAGGTTGAAGCACTACCTCTGGGTCACTTGACTTACCTGGACGGGAAACCGAAAGGGAAAAATAGCATGTCATGAAAGCATTGAAGAGGATG
>JBBQXY010000209.1:0-8444 GCA_038209195.1 Ktedonobacterales bacterium
AGCTTGCTCTGGCTCGGTAATGAGCCCAACTGCTCCAGTAGCCAGAGCTGCCTCCTTCCGGATTTGTTCCGCGAAGGGCACCTGGTAGTTGGCGGCGACAGGAATGCGAGCAGTAGCAACATTCCCACCCGACGAGGTATCGATAAGATCAACCCCATGTGCTTTAAGCGCTTGGGCAATTTCCACAGCGTCCGCGCTGGTCAGACCCCCTTCCGTCCAATCGCTGGCGGAGATGCGCATAAACAAGGGCAACTCCTCCGGCAAGACCGCTCGAATAGCGTCGGTCGTCTCGATCAGGAAACGCATACAGTTCGCCAGCGACCCACCATATTCATCGTCGCGGTGATTTGAGAGCGGCGAGAGAAATTCGTGGAAAAGATAGCCATGAGCAGCATGAATCTCAATCACCTGAAAGCCAGCTTTCAATGCTCGCTGCGTGGCTTCCTGGAAATGCTCTTTCACCTCGGCAATGTCCGCGTGCGTCATCGCGCTCGGCAGTGGATAGTTGGCTGAAAAGCGTTCGGCACTGGGAGCGATGGTCTGCCAACCACCTTTATCGGCGGGAACTTCACCTTTGCCGCTCCAGGGGCGATACGTGCTGGCCTTGCGACCTGCATGGGCAAGCTGTATCCCTGCCACCGCTCCCTGTGCGCGAATAAAGCTGGTGATACGGGCTAACATCTCCACATGTTCATCCCGATAAATACCCAGGTCTTCAGGCGAGATGCGCCCTCGCGCCTCAACCGCTGCCGCCTCGGTCATCACCAGCGCGGCCCCCCCGACCGCACGACTGCCCAGGTGGACCAAATGCCAATCAGTAGCAAAGCCGTCACTGGACGAGTATTCGCACATCGGCGAGACCCCGATCCGGTTTCGCAATGTAACACCGCGCAGCGTTAATGGGCGAAAGAGAGCAGGAACTCCCCGACCTCGCTGACCCCGCTGGCCCTCCTCATCCTGTTGAGATCTATTATTAGCGATATGAATTTGAGGCACAATGGACATAAAAAAAAGCTCCTTCTGAGTTCGTACTATATATTCTATAGTTACAAACCCAAAAGGAGCATGCGCTATTCCCTTAAATCGCCCCCACCACCGCTGACTGCCGATTAAGCGTCCAAATGGCAGCAAAGAAAAGCACTACCGTACCTCCGATCAGGATGACGATATCCAGCAGCACATTCTCCAGCGTTGCCTGGTTCATCATGGCTTTAAGAATGCCATCGGCCATATAATAGGTGGGCAACACCTTTATTGCTTGCTCGAAAGGACTGCCCTGCACAATGGCATACAGCGGCCCCAGCACCAACGAGGGCAGCGTATAGGCGAGCCCGACGATACCAACGAAGACGCCGACATTCCCATTCGTCTTGCAAATGCTGCCAAAGAGCAAGCCCAACACCAGCCCAAAGGCTGCACCAATCAGCGTAAAGAGCAAAACCAGTGGCACCTGTCCCACAAAACCACCCTGAATCAGCAGCACAATCAGCGAGATCAGTAGTTGATAGCCCAGACCTACCAGTAACTTGCCCATCACGATATCACCCCAGGATGCTGGTGAGACCATCAGCATACGCATCGTTTTCTTCTCCTTCTCCTCCACCAACAAGCCAGGGACGAAGGCAATGCCGATGGTCAGCGAATAGAGCAGTCCGGCCATAGCGTAGCGGCGCGAATAATCTTGCGCGAAATTGCTGGCGGCAGGTGGATTGATGCTCGTGACGGAGAAACTGAGCGGCGATTGCGGGTTGGTCATGGTGCGTGCATAATCAGAGATGGCATGTTCCAGCAACTGTTGATCGTTATCTCCCAGGTAATCGCCATTGAGATAGAGCGTAATGTGCGGATGGTTGCCAGCGCGCAAGCTCGTGTCAAAATCAGGCGGTATCACTAACCCCAACACATAGGGCGTATTTTTATGCGACCCTTGCGCCCCAAAAGCTGCCGCGACATCCTCGGCTGAATTGGCATGGGTAATAGGCCCACTGGTCGCAACGACGCTGCTCATGAACTGCTCAACACCGGAATGCCCCGGATTATAGATCAGTAGACTAGAGGCTGAGACCTTATTAGTCAGCAAGCCACTAATAATGGCGAATAAGACCGCCAAAAGGATCGGGGTGAGCAGGAAGTAAAGTGTTGTCTTATTCAGCAGGATATCCAGCGCGTCTTTGCGCGCGATGGCGAGAATATTGCGTGTATGCATGATACTTACTCCTCAATGCTGGTCATTATACTGGGCGCACACCAGCGACCGCGACAAAAACCTCTTCCAGCGTGGCTTCACGCGAGTGGATGGTCAGCACTTTACTCTCTGCCATCCATTGGGTAAGTCGTTGTTGGTCAGCAATATCGTCGAGACACAACGTTACCTCCCGCCATGACTGTCCTTCATGCCCGTGTGACTGGCCTTCTTCTGCTACTGTAACGATCAGCTTGCGTTTCCCGTTGGCGATTTTCAGGTTGCGCGGCGTATCATTCGCCACCAGTCGCCCGTTCACAATGAAGGCTACCTGGTGACAGAGTTGGTCGGCTTCCTCCATCAAGTGCGTTGTGAGCAGAATGGTTATCCCCTCCGCGCTGAGTTGCTGAATAGCCTGGCGAACTTCCCGCGCTGAGATAGGGTCAAGTCCGCGACTCGGCTCATCGAGAAAGAGCATCGGCGGTCGGTGCAGCAAAGCGCGCGCGACCATCAGACGCTGCTTCATCCCGTTAGAGAAGGTGTTCACGCCATCTTTGGCGCGCTCACGCAATCGTACCAGGTCGAGCACTTCGTCAATTCTGCTTGTGGGTAGCCCATACAACCAGCAAGAAAATTCCAGATTGTGCCAGGCCGAGAGCCGCTCATACAAGTTTTGCTCTTCAAAGACGACCCCTATGCGTTGCTTTAGCTGCGCCCGTTCCTTGATAACATCGCAGCCCGCTACCCTGGCACTTCCACTGCTGGGATCGATCTGCCCCGTTAACATGCGGATGGTAGTGGTCTTGCCCGCACCATTCGGCCCGAGTAAGCCAAAGATTTCACCCCTCCGCACCGAAAAGCTGATACCTGCCACTGCTTCTTTTGTCTTGAAGCTACGACGTAACTCGCACGCTTCGATCATTGGCAAACTCCTCACTCATGTGTTGCGATATCTTATGGTATACCCTCTTATCTCGCCTGAGAGAACTGTAACATAGCAAAAATTCTGCCGCTACAAAAAGTGGCTGAATGGAGATTCCGCAGGGTTAAGCAGCTAAAAAAGGAGGATGAATGGGCAAGAATTGTGACGAGTGGAGCAAAAGTGGCAATGAATGGAGCGTCCCTGTGTTACAATAAGCTCGCAAATTATGACGCACCATGAGCGAGAAATGCGACATAAAGGAGACTTCCCGAGTATGTTACAGGTACGGCGGCTGGAAAAAGTGATAGAGAACCACACTGTCCTCTCTATAGACGCGCTTGATATTAACGCGGGCGAGGTAGTAGCCGTCATTGGGCAGGTCAACAGTGGCAAGAGCTTATTGGTGCGTTTACTCTCCGGCGTACTCCCCCTTGGTGGCGGCAGTATTCTGCTTGTTGGGCAGCCTATCGCTACGCCTACAGCGCGGAAATGCGTGGGTGTCCTTTTTGAGGAAGATTTGTTGTACGAGCGACTGAGCGCACAGGGAAACCTGGAATTTTATTGCCAGATGCACCACATTCCAAAGAGCCGTATGAGTGAAGTGCTGGCCTTGGTTGGACTGAGCGATCAGGCGCACAAACCTGTCACCAAACTCTCTCCCTCCGCGCAGCGTCGTCTAGCCTTTGCACGGGTGCTCGTCAGCAAACCGTCGCTTTTGTTGCTCGATCAGCCTATCATACGCACCGACTTGGACACACAGGTGCTTTTTGCTCGCCTCATCACCCAGGCTGCCAGCGATGGCGCGGCTGTCTTGCTGACTGATGAAGACCTCTCCTGGGCTGGAAAGTGCTGCACACGGATCGTGGAGCTAGAAGATGGGCGCATTGTCAACACGCGTAGCAGCGAAACTGATCAAAGTCAAAAGCAAGAACCGCTCGCGCCAGAACGTCTCACTCCTTTCAAAGTGCCAGCACGGAAAGACGACCGCATCCTCCTCTACGACCCAGGCGACATACTCTTTGCTACCAGCCGTGATGGCAAGACCTATTTGCGCACAGCCACCGAAGAAGCCACCACCAACCTCACACTCCAGGAGCTAGAAACGCGCCTCACTGGTCGCGGCTTTTTCAAAGCCCACCGCGCCTACCTCGTCAATTTACAGCACATCAAGGCCGTAATTCAATTTACGCGCAACAGCTATACTCTGCAACTCAACGATAAGCAAGAAACGATGATCCCGCTCAGCAAACAATCCGAGAAAGAACTGCAAAGCCTGTTAGGCTATTAATTCGTAGACAACCAACAGCTTTCAAACTAGGGTAGGGGCCGATTTATCGCGCCCATTGCCGATTTATCGGCCCGTCCAGTTGGTAGAATATCCGCCTCCATCTCTCTTACTCCTTCTCACTAGTAGACCATAATGCCCACAGAATGAAGACGGCTTGAAAGGGCAGGCGTATCCAATGGTAGAGCCGGGTATTCAGTATGCCGCCAAGTTGGAGGTTGCTGACGGCATGATACACGTTGGCTGGAAAAATCGCCACTAACAATGCTGCTAAACCCCAGGCGGCGGGCCGTTGGAAGCGCGGTATGAGCAGTCCGATGCCGCCCAGCAATTCACATACCCCAGTGATATAGAGGGCTTCGCGACGCCAGGGCAGAAATGTTGGGATAATCTGCAACTCCGCATCACTGGTAAAGTGGGCGGTAGAAGCAGCGATAAAGAGCAGCGCGAGCGCAATCCGCGCTATGTCTTTCTGTGATTGGCGCGACTTGATATTGAACTTTTTCCTTGGCCCCGAATTTTTTACGCTGAATTGCTTCCCAACCTGCTTGATAACTGTATGAAGCTCTGGCAATGTACTCTTTTCCTTCCCTGCCTTCAGGATACAAAATCATCGCAGGCTTGCATTACCTCGTCCACGGTACTCAGGTGGAGGATTTTTTCAGCCAGCGCGCTTATTGCATCCGGTGCTTTGCGGGTAAGGATTGCCCTCACGGCTGGAATGGCAGTGGGCGTCATGCTCAGTTCGTCTACCCCTAAACCTACCAGCACTGGAGCCAGCCGCACATCACTGGCAATCTCACCACATACTGCCACTGGCTTACCCGCCTGTCGGCCCGCCTCGGCTACCTGGTGAATGAGTCGCAACACGGATGGTTGCATCGGGTTGTAGAGATGCGCAACCGTCGTGTTGGTGCGATCACAGGCCAGTGTATATTGTAGCAGATCGTTGGCCCCGATGCTAAAGAAATCAGCCAGCGTTGCCAGCTCTGGTGCCATGATTGCTGCTGCCGGTACCTCTACCATGATGCCAATGGCTACCTGAGCGGGTAATGTCACATGGTGCCCCCGCAAATTTTCGTAGACACGAGCAAAAATTGTCCGTGCAGTACGCAATTCTTCGACGGTAGTAATCATGGGGAACATGATGTGTAGTGGCACATGCGTGTCGGCGGCGGCGAGCAGTAGGGCTTGCAACTGTTGTTCAAGCAGGATTTGGTGCGCCAGAGAGATACGGATACCGCGCAGACCAAGGGCTGGATTGGCCTCTACGTTCGGGCCGAGAATGGCATCCAGCGCTGCCAGCGGCTTGTCCGCACCGACATCCAGCGTGCGAGCCACTATCGCGCCGCTTTGCCGTGACGCGTTACCCTGGAAAGCGCGGAAAATGCTACTATAGCGTTCGCGCTGCTCCTCTACACCGGGCAGCGTTGTAGCGGTAGTAAAAAGAAACTCCGTGCGTAGCAATCCCACCCCTTCAGCACCCCATTCGCGCGCGGCCTCTGCCTCTGCCTCGCTGGCAATATTTGCCAATAGATGAATATGCCGACCATTGATGGTAATGGGAGCTTGCCTTTGTTGGGAGGCCTGTTTGAGGGCGGATCGCTGTTGCTGTTGTTCGGCAAAGCGTTGTTCTAACTGTGCGCGTACAACTGGCGTGGGGTGGTGATAGAGCAAGCCGTTATCGGCGTCCAGGGCCAGTTCATCGCCAGAATGAATAGTATGCAATGCCGCCTCATTGAGACCGGCAATGGCTGGAATGCCAAGCGCACGAGCCAGGATAGCCGCATGCGCTGTTGGTCCACCTTGCGTGGTGCAGATACCACGTACCACGTTGGGCCGCAGCAGCGCGGTATCCGCCGGGGTCAGATCACGAGCCACCAGTATCACCGGCTCTTGCAATGTGCTCAGGTCTTGCTTAGCGACCTCTGCTCCGTGTAGAAGTTGTACCGCCCGCCCAATGCTGTCGCGCACATCAACAGCGCGTGCCGCGAAGAGTTCGTTGTCGAGCTGCTCTAACAAGCGCGCCTGCTGCTCTCCAACCCTCGCCAGCGCACCTGCCGCATCAATATATTCTGTTTCGATCAACTGGAGGGTAGCCGTGATCAGCGCAGGGTCTTGTAACATGAGGGATTGGGCGGAAAAAATGCCAGCTTCAGCCTCTCCCACGCTGCTCTGCACCTGCGTCGCCAGGGCCGTAAGCTCCTGAGCAGTCTGGTTCAAGGCCTTGTGCAGCAACCCTTGTTCGGCTGCCACCTGTCCCTGGGCAATGGTACGTTGCGCTATTGTGCGCAAATCGGGTGTACTTGTAATATAAAGAAGAGCAGGTGCCAGTGCCACTCCGGCTGAGGTAGGTATGCCACGCCATGGTTCGCTTGCTGACTGTGGGATGTTTGGAGTACTAGGCGCGTTGGTGGTATTGGACACTTCTTGCGGTTCGCTAGCCATAGCAGTTGTAGCTGCCACTTCGGCGTGTGTCGTTGTTTCATAGAAATTGGCCTGTACCAATTGGCTTAACGCCTCTATGGCCTCCGCGGCTTCCTTACCACTGGCACGTAGCGTGATGGTATCGCCTTGCCGCACTGCGAGTGACAACACTGCTATGATACTGTTGGCCTCTGCCTGCCGCCCATGCGCCAGTACCTGAACCATCGCTGAGAAACGTGCGGCGGTCTGCACAAATAGGCTCGCCGGACGCGCATGTAAGCCTGTCGGATTGGCGATCGTGAGTGAGGTTTCTATGGCTGGCGACGTGTCTGGTGGAGTGGGAGAAGGAGAGAGGGCACCGACAGATGGTTCTTCTTCTGTATCTCCGACGGGTTTGAGTTGCTGTAGTTGCCCAGCGTTTGCCGCTTTTTCTGCCGCTTGTTTTACCTCGGCCAGAGAACGTCCCAACGAGGCTTCGAGCGCGGCAGTGATAGTGCCCTCGACCAGTGGGGCATAGGTGAGCGCGATGTGATTGCGTTGCTCGTCATCCAGCATTTCCAACGCCATTTCAGCCGAGAGAATGGCACTGCCCAGGTCGAGCAGTATCAAAACTCCGTCTGGCGAATCAACGGCCAGGATAGCCGTGAGTATTTTATCGACGGACGTCCCCAGAATATCGTCGATGCCACCACCGGCTGCTGCCAGCGGTGCTTTACCCTGTGTCAATTGCCCCACAAGCTCGACAACTCCAGCGGCCAGTTGTGTACTATGGGAAACAACAACTAATCCCACGGTCATGGTGGTTCTCCCTTTGTTCCATGGAGGAATAGGACACGATGCGCGAGCAGATATCAGCTTGCCTGCGAGGAGACTTCGGCGAGGCAGCGTAGCATAATCCAGCTTGATGTGGAACCAGGGTCCTGGTGTCCGATACTGCGTTCGCCGAGATAGCTGGCGCGTCCTTTAGTGGCAAGCATAGGAATCGTAGCTTTCATTCCCTCTTCGGCGGCATCTCTGGCCCGCACCGTGAGTACGGCGAGAGATGTTCCTTCCGCGAGGGCCGCTTTGGCTGCCTCCAGTGCAGGTGTCAACGCGTCAACCATGGTTTTCTCGCCCGTGTGAGCTTTGCCACGCGCAACGATGCCGCCCAGGAAGGCCTCAAGCATAGCAACCATATCTGCCGCTTCCAGCACTTGTTTATTGGCAATAGCCGCCGATGCACGTAGGAAAGCCGTGCCATACAAAGGGCCACTGGCACCGCCCACCGTCGAGACCAGCGTCATCCCTACTGTCTTTAGTTGGGTTGACATATCCATCTCAGCCATCGTAGGAAACTTCGCGCGCACTGCTTGAAAGCCCCTGTCCATGTTGGTACCGTGATCTGCATCGCCAATAGCCGAGTCAAGCTGTGTTAAATAGGCGGCATTTGTGTGCAGTTCATCTGCTATGCGTTCAAGCCAGTGTAGTATATCCTGGTTGGTCATAAACAGTTCCTTTTCTTTACTGTCAAGGAAATATGAAATCACTTTTTCGTGTACTCGAAACTTACGGTTCTCACGTACTGCTTGTTTCTTTGGCACTTCTATAGAAGTGCCAAAGAAACAAGCAGTACGTGAGAACCGCGCTTG
>JBBQXY010000210.1:0-8410 GCA_038209195.1 Ktedonobacterales bacterium
GCATGGTTGCGCCCCTAATATATCCGCCCGGCCCTCCCCTACGGGACGGGGCTCGCTGCGCCGCGTGGTTTATAGTGGGGGCGCACCGTTGCGGTCGCCCTGGAAACCACACTACAATGCCCTATACATCCTTCATTGAGAAAGAGGTAGGCAGGTATGGCAGAGACTACCAGCGTTAGCAAACAAGGGCCATTGAAGTGGTTCGTCTGGCCCTGCAAGTGGTTTTGGGAAAAACGTACTCTGCTTTGGAGTGCCATTATCCTCAACCTGCTGCTCGGCATAGCTATAACCTTGCTCTTTTCTGATCCAACAGGGCTAGCAAAGCTTCCTATTGGCTGGACCTTTCAGAATTTCTGGCTCATTGTCAATATCTTCATTGTTGTCCTCGCACTGACTATCATTTCTTGGGCAGGAAGCAAGATTGCTGTACCGCCTTCCACCAGAGAATTGAAGCGGCGTTACCTCACCAGCATGATGCGTGAAACCGAGCATATTACACTCAAAGGTATTCCGGCTGGCTTGATCGCTGAAAGTGTACGTTTAGACGAGGTCTTTATTCCTATGCAACTGTGGGCTAACCGACCACGAACCGATTATCCGCTCACCGATGTTGCGCTGGAGAGGCTACGGCATCGTCTGCAAAGTGGTGCGGCATCCGATGAGGAACGCATCATCATTGAGGCCGAAAAGGACTGGCAGCAACAATTCACATCGAGCCAGCGCATCACCATCGCGGATATGTGGCAGCAACTTACAATAGAACATCCTGCCGCCGTTATTCAAGGCTTCCCAGGAATGGGGAAAAGTACGCTGATGGAGCGTCTGACGCTGCACATGGCTCGCAGTGGTTTGCGCTTGCCGGACCCTGAGATGCCAGAACCAGAGCGTTTGCAGCCATCGCTCGTCCCTGTTTTAGTGCGCCTGGGCCTGTATGCCAGTTCACGCACACAAACACCCAGCCTTACACTGGAAGACTATCTTATCAGCACGATGAATGAGCTGGACATTGCCGGAATCGACGTATTTGTGCGCCAATGCCTGGCTGCTGGTCGTACACTGGTGATGCTGGATGGATTAGACGAGGTGAGTGACCCGATTATGCGGCAACAGGTACAAGAGGCCATTCGCATCTTTATTCGCAACCAGCGCGATACCTCCACTACCAGCTACAATCGTTTCCTGATCACTTCGCGCGTTGCTGGCTATGACCAGCACGCCTTCCCTGACTACCTCCATTTTACGGTCGCTGAATTGACCGATGACCAGATCGACTATTTTCTACCGCGCTGGTGTCATGCCAATGCCATGCGCGGTCAAGCCATCCCTTCAAACCGTTCTAATAGCTCCACGAGCAAAGAGGTAGATGAAGCAGTTGCCAGAAATGCAGACAAACAATTAAAAGAACTCAAAGCGGCAATTCAAGAGAACGAGGCTGTAAAGGAACTGGCAACAGTTCCTCTGCTCCTCACGTTGTTAGCCGTGATGCAGCAGAATAGTGTTTCGCTGCCGCGCCAGCGTGTTGAACTCTACAGCACAGTCACGCTCACGTTGTTAGAGAATCGCAACATCGCGAAAAAGCTTGAGCCAATCCCCGAAAAACAGGCCATTCAGTATCTTGGCCCACTGGCCTTCGCAATGCAAGAGAAAAATAATAGCTTTGCCCGCGAACGAGACGTCATGGATTCGTTGGTGCAAACTATCGGCCTTGCTGGTGGCACCCCTGAAGACATCGCGCAACAAGCCGAGCGCTTTCTGCAACGTATTCGTGAGCGCGGTGGTCTCTTCGTCCAGCGCACAGGCGACTACTTCGGCTTCTTCCACCGCACCTTCCAGGAGTACTTCGCCGCCCGTTACCTGCTCAATATGATCAAACAAGATGCCACCAAAGGCATTGAGGCATTGGTATCCAGGGCCGCGCGCCAGGACGACCAGTGGCGCGAGCCGTTCCTGCTCGCCGTAGCCTACCAGAGCGAGGAAAACGAAAAAATTGCCAGCGATATTATCCGCGCTTTACTTGCTCTGCCCAACAATTCTAACCAGGATAACCAGGAACATAATCTCCTGCTTGCCGCCGAATGCCTTATCGAGGCAAAACCACTCTCAATTGAACCATCCCTTGAAACCCACATCGCCCAACAACTCCTACAAACCTATCAACATGCACAGCAAAGCCAACGTTTTAAGACATGTGTTGCTATTGAATCAATAGTACGCCGCTGGCTCGGTAATCTGCCGCGTGAGGCCTATCGTCCCCCTATCTTAGCCGTGCTGAAAGACGCCATTAGCAATTCCAATACTATGCCCCAACAATACGCAACTTTAACCCTGCTCACCATGATTGCTCAGGAATTGGACTCGTGCCCCGATCTTGTTTTTAGTACGTTAATTCCTCCGCTGCTGGCCTTAGCTGATTTACCCTCGATAGGAGCGTATCAACCTGCAACAAATATTTCACCTTCTGCCGACTTCGATATTGCTGATTTGGCTCTGACATCGCTCTCCTTCATGGGCAGGCGCGGTCCGGCTGGCTTGCGGCTAGGAGAAATACAAAAATACTTCCAACAGCATGAAGAGCATTTACGCCTACTCGCTCGCTACTCCCTGGAAAGCCAGACCCTGCTCACCTTCGCAGTTGTCCCCTTAAGAGAGGAGAACTACCAACGCTATGAGAACGCTGTTGAAAAGTGGTTAAAGTTGCGTGATAGTCTGAAAAGCCGCTCAGTCACTGAAAAGGATATTGATACTTGTCTCGCCATTCACCAGGAATTGTTACAATGCGCGGAAGAGGCGAGTTATCCAACGGCATACCACTTATTGCACTTGCTGCAAACATCCGCCAACAACCCTGACCAGTCATGGAAGCAGATCTGGCAAAGCTACCTATCAGCCCAACTTGTGAATGGCAAATATATCGATTATCAGGAATGCGCTCTGTTATGGACGACGCTCTTCCCTGAACCACATGAGCAACAAAAGTTAGCAGACCTGCTTATACAACACTTTGATAGTCAAACACCAATTTTACAAAGACTGGCTCATCACTTTATCGCATATCTTTCTTTAGATTTGCGAGGTTGGCGAGATTTGCGAGATTGGCGAGATTTGCGAGATTGGCGAGATTTGCGAGATTGGCGAGATTGGCGAGATTGGCGAGATTGGCGAGATTGGCGAGGTTTGCGAGATTTGCGAGATTTGCGAGATTTGCGAGATTTGCGAGATTTGCGAGATTTGCGAGATTTGCGAGATTTGCGAGATTTGCGAGATTTGCGAGATTTGCGAGATTTGCGAGATTGGCGAGATTGGCGAGATAAAATTTTGACAAAAGAAACCGCAGAAAAAGCGTTACAGGCTCTTTCACCAGTTACAAGAGGAAATATTGACCTGGGAGAACAAGGAGACCTCTTGTTCATATTATTAGGAAGAATATTACATATAGAGGAGACAAACGAAACAGGAAATACCGTTGAAGCTGAAATACACAAAATTGTACATGGTGTTTATCCGGTCTTTACCTCGGCAAGTGATGAGACCATAAGAGCTATAGCATTAGATATCTTGCGCTATTTACCACTACGTACCGTGAACGAAATTACCTATGCACTAGATTTGGCGAATAAGGCGACTGATGAACAAGTACAACAGGCGATTGCACAAACCTTAGATTATGCAAGCCCACAAACACTTGCAGACAAGAACGCACTGGCGGAAGGTTTGAAGTCTCCGGTTGAGGTTGTGAGAAAGGCGGTGGAGCAGAGGTTGGCGAGGTTGAAGTGAGGAGAGATAAATGATGACCGTTGAGGAATACTTTCACCTCGAAGAAACCGATACCCAGAACCGCTATGAGTATATTGATGGGCACGTACACATGATGGCTGGGGGAACGTTCGACCACAGTACTATTAGCGGCAACATTTATAGCATGCTGCGGGGCCTTCTGCGCGGAAAACCGTGCCGTGTGTACAATTCTGATATAAAAGTGCAAATTTCGCAAAAACGCTACTTTCATCCCGATATTACTGTCACATGTGATGCACGCGACAGAGGTACGGGCGATCTTCTCAAATCTCCGCGAGTGATTTTTGAAGTGCTCTCTCCCAGCACTGAAATCTCAGATAGAACGTGGAAACTCCAAAATTATCTCGCACTTCCAACGATGGAAGAATACATCCTTGTCAGTACCAAAGCTTTAAAAATGGAGATGTACTCCAAAGAGAACGGCAGATGGATCTACGATACCTATAACGCAGATGAAACGGTTACGCTGCCGAGCCTCGGCATCCAATTCCCTCTCAGAGACGTCTATAGCGATATAGAGTTAGCAGAAACTTCCTTGGAAGAAGAGAGTGACCACGAAACAAACTGATACTGTTCCTCGATGCTGCTCGACTTCCTGTATTCTCCCGCTACGCCTCCCACCCTGCGTTGCCATTTGTTGGGCTAAGTATACTATAAGATAGATATCAGATACTCGACAATACTGCGTCAGTGGGCATGGACTATAGGCATGGACGCAATACGCTAGCGAATAGAAACGCGGGTAAGAGGATTTGGCAATACATCTTGAAGACGAGCAGCATATTCACATGCTGAATACGATCCTGTCAGCGACCTCAGACTATACCTATTTGCTTGATAAGCACCTCAAGTTTCGCTTCGCCAGCGAGAAGGGTGCGGCTATACACGGCCTGAAGCAGAGCGATTTTGATGGGAAAACGGCGCAAGAGCTTGGGATGCCAGCGGAGTATATCGAATCATTTTTAGGCAGTATTCGCAAGGCCATAGCGACGGGCCAGGCAGAGACTAAAGAAATATTTTATCCTGTTGTCAGCGGGATGAGGTGGTTCGAATACGTTGTACAGCCGATCGTGAATGAGCAGGGAGAAGTCGAGACAGTCGTCGTTGCTTCGCAAGATATTACGGAACGCAAGCAGGAACAAGATGTACTACGCCAACTGGCTGCTATTGTCGAGACTTCCGGTGAGGCGATTTTTGGCCAAACGCTCGATGGTGTGATTACTAGTTGGAACAGCAGTGCCGAGGATCTCTTTGGCTATTGTGCCAAGGAGGCCATTGGTCAATCTTTCTCGCTCATCCTTTCCGCAGATCACCCGCGGCAGGAAATCTTAGACCAAATCGCGGCGGGGAAAACGGTCAAGGATCATGATACGACCAGGGTGAGAAAGGATGGCAGCTTCATTGAGGCGTCTGTTACCATCTCCCCCATCCCAGATCGCACAGGGAAAATCGTCGGTGCTTCAACGGTTGCGCATGATATTACTGAGTTGAAGCGCATGACGCGGGAATTGTTGAGCCAGCATGATGAACTCCTACAGGAACGCAATAGACTGGTGGAGTCGAATATGGCGCTGGAGGAAGCGAATCGAGCACGCGGCCAGTTTGTCGCCACCATGTCGCACGAATTACGCACACCGCTGGCCTCCATTATCGGCTTCAGTGAGATGTTGTTAGAAGATGTCATACCAGCCGGTTGGAGCCCAGAGCAACAAAGCAACCTGGAGAGCATTCTCCATAATAGCGAACACCTGCTGGAGTTGATTAACGATGTACTGGATCTGTCGAAAATAGAGACGGGCCGCATAGTGCTTAACGCCAACACGGTGGACGTGAGAGAACTGCTGAGCTCGGTTGCCGAAGAGATCCAGTCCCTGGCTCTATCACGCCACCTTTACTTGAGAACGCGAGTGGAAGAGGGTATTGACTGCCTTGAAACAAACGCGCTGAAGATACGCCAAATACTGCTGAACCTGGTTTCCAATGCCCTCAAGTTCACCGAGCAGGGGGGTGTGACGCTCTCGGCAACTCGCGTATCCCTTCAAGGGCAGGAGGCTATAGCATTTGTGGTGCAGGATACCGGGATCGGCATTCCATCAGACATTCAAGCGCACATCTTTGAAGCCTTTTACCAGGCCGATATGAGCTTCACGCGCAAAGTGGGGGGAACGGGACTCGGCCTCGCCATTGTGAGCCAGTTGACAACGCTGCTGGGGGGAACGATCACCGTTGATAGTACACCTGGGCAGGGCAGTACCTTCACGGTGACACTACCCATCATGGCAGTCCATTTGTTGAATGAGATACAGATCCCACGCTTGCATGAAGGGCATCCGCTGGACGTCCTTGCAATACCGTCCTCTGTTCGCGAGCCTTTGCCAGCACTATTGTCTGAGCTCCTTGAAGTGTCTGGAGCGCACGAAACGGCTGAAGGACAACGCGAGTTGATCCTGGCAGTGGATGACAATGAGGAAGCTATCGTTCTCATCAAAGCGGCTTTGCAAGGTATGCCTTATACCGTTATCGGGGTGCAAAATCCGCTCACAGTGATGGGGCTGGCCCAGGAGTTGCGCCCCGCTGCCATCACGCTTGATGTGCTGATGATGAAGTTAAATGGCTGGCAATTGCTTCACCAGTTAAAGGACAACCCTGCCACAGCCTCCATTCCCGTTGTCATACTGAGCGTGCTCTCAGCAGAGACGACAGGCTTTGTGTTAGGGGCTGACGACTATATGGTAAAGCCCTTTCAGAAGGGCGTGTTGTGCAACAAACTTCAGCATGTCATTGCAGTGAGCAAGCGTAAGCCACAGCAGATCGAAAGAGGAAATTGAGGAATCAATGCTCTTGAAAGGTAAGAGAATGAGCACTACGGACGAAATGGCGAGCGCCGAAGAGAAAAAACGCATTCTGGTTGTGGAAGATAACGTGGAGATGTGTAGAATGCTTGCCCAGCTTCTTGGCAGGGCAGGCTACCAGGTCGTGCTGGCCGAAGACGGACAAATCGCTTTGACGCAAGCACAACAACACCATCCTCATCTGATCCTGCTGGACATGTCTTTACCGAAGGTCAGTGGTTGGGAAGCCGTCGGGCTTTTGCGGAAGATGCCGGAGTTTCATGAGACGCCCATCATTGCTGTCACCGCGCATGTATCCACTGCTGATCAAGAGCGTGCCCTGGCGGCAGGCTGTAACGCCCATATCGGAAAGCCGTTCAGAACCAAGGTGTTGCTCGAAAAGATCGTCGACCTGTTGCCGCGTGAGTGATTAACGCGTGCAAGCTAAACGCGGTACACAGCGCGATTTTTAGCCCACGGCAGACTCCACCCGTACAATCTCCTTCGCTGCGTACTCTCCACTGTGCATCGCTCCCTGGATGCTACTCGACTTCGTATATTCTCCGGCCAGATATAATCCGGTAACATTGGTACGATTAACCGGTAGTTGATCATAAATACCGGGAGGTTGCGCGAACTGGGAGAATGGGATACGGTACGTTTTAAGCAGCCGCCAGTGTTTGAGGTTGCGATCAGGGAACCATGGCCCCATCTCATGCAAACATTTTTCCGCGATCTGTTCATCGCTCCCTTGTGGATTGCCCAGCACAGTCACTGAGAGCAGGTATTTGTGCGGTGGAGCATAGGTGGGCGCGATATTGGTCAGCAGTACAGCGTTGTTGACGAAAGCATCGGCAGCAGTGTTCAGCAGAATTTTGCGTTGGGTATAAAGCTGCTCATCACCGGCAAAGTAGAGGTACGTGCTGCTGACAGGGGTCGTTGGCAGCGGCATACCGCTAAGCTGTGCCGCCGTTGGGCTATCGGTTGCCAGCACAACCCCGCGCACTTTGCCCTCGTTGAGCAGCAGTTTGCTGACACGGGCATTGCATCGAATGGCTTGGGCAGGTAAAGTTGCCGTCAGTTGCTCCGCTACACGCTGCATTCCTTCAGCAGGTAGAAGCGTGTCGCCCGTAGCCAGCATCTTGTAGGTGAACTGAAACATACGCGCACTACTGGCAAGGGAGCGATCGAGTAGGATGCCGCCATAAAATGGACGTACGAAGTTGCCGATAAAGCCCTCTTCCGTGAAACCCAGGTGGTGCAAGTACTGTTCAATCGACTCATCGCGCCCGCCAGGCTCGCCTTTGCCAGAGAAGATATCGGCAATGGAGAGGCCCAGTACCTGGCGCGTGAGATTTAACACGCGCAGCTTATCGGACAGGGGAATGAGCGGATTCAGCAGTCCAGCGACCAGTTGCGCTGGTTCGCGTAACGGGTCGGCTATCTCGTAGCGTTTGCTATCGTGGACCAGGATGGCACCGGGGTCAAAGCGGCGCGGCTTGAGGTCGTCAAGCCGCAGGTGACGCTTCACCGCAGGGTACGCGCTGAACAAGACCTGGAAACCGCGGTCCAAGCGATAACCGTCAGCGGTGATATCCGTGCACACGCGCCCGCCAACGGCATCTGACGCCTCTAATAGCAGCACCTTCTGACCTGCCGCGACGAGTTCTTTCGCACAGGTCAGCCCGGCCAATCCCGCTCCAACGATGATAATCATGGCAAGCTCCTACCACAAAGGGTTCATGACAAGACCAGTGATCAATTTCGGATAAAAGTACGTTGAC
>JBBQXY010000211.1:0-8251 GCA_038209195.1 Ktedonobacterales bacterium
ATGAACTATCGCATGTGCATCCAGAACAGCATTGATTATATCGAGGCGCATCTGCAAGAAAGCATAACTGTAGCCGAACTGGCAAAGATTGCTGGGTTCTCCCCCTATCACTACTATCGTGTGTTTAACGCGTATGTTGGCATACCAGTTGTAGAGTATATCAGGAGAAGACGTCTGGCTTATGCAGCCGCGGAGCTTGTGTGCGGCCGACGCATCATCGATATTGCTATGGACTATGGCTTTGATACTCACAATGGTTTTAGCAAAGCTTTTCGCAAGGCGTATGGCTGTTCCCCCGAACAATACCGTAGACATGTCTCAGGGCAGATGCCCAAAAAGGTAGATTTGCTCCTTTTGGAGCAATACAATGTAACAGGAGGGATTATCGTGGAACCCAAAATGGTAACGAAACCTGCCTACAAAGTGGCAGGGTATGAGCTGAAAACGACGAGCCGTGAGGGCAAAAATTTACAGGAGATACCAACGTTCTGGGGGAAGATGACACCAGAGAAGTTTGACGTGCTCCACAATACAATGCATGTCGTGCATCACAACGAGATGGGATTGTGCTTCCCACCCGACAATACGACTGGCGATTTCTCCTATGTTATTGCTATCGAGGTCCAAGATTACGAAGGCGTCCCGACAGGAATGTTTCGCGGTGAGGTACCAGAGGCAACGTATGCTGTGTTCACAGTTCCTCCGGTTGAGAGTATGGGGCCAGAGTTTTCTGATGCTATCCAAGGGACATGGAAGTACATTTTTACAAGCTGGTTCCCTGGCTCTGGCTATGAATTTGCCGAGGGGAAAGTTGATTATGAGCTCTACTACGGGGGAGAGAAAGTTGAGAGAGTTGAGCTCTACATCCCAATTGTGAAAAAAGGAGCGTAGCTAGATTACCCCATACTTTTCCGCGATAGCCTGAGCCGCTAGTGCCACGGCATCGCGTATGCTTACTGGGTTAAGCACAATGGCATCGGCACCCAAAGAGAGGACGTAAGAGATGGCAGCGTCAAGTGACTCGACATTGATGCGCACAACCACGCTGCCATCAGCTTCCTCGCTCAGCACGGTGCTATCGCCGCGCAGACCAAAACGCGCCGCTGATTTTACGCGCAATGTAACAGCGACGGGCCGCATCTGTTCTTCCAGGTGACGACGCGCCTTTTGCCAGTATGCTTCCAGGTCAAAACCGGGGTGGAGAGCAATCTTCTCTTCACCTACGCGCAGATCCTCGATATAGCCGACACGAAAGGTGCGGAAATCCTGGGTTACATGACAATATGCCACCAGGTACCAGATGCCAGTACGAATATGCCGCCGCGAGAGTCCTTTGTATACTAAACCATAGGGCTCAATGCGCCGCCATTGCATCGCTCCAGTGGTCGCACAGGGATAGAGAATATCTAGTTGCAGCGAGCTCAGCACGGCAGCGCGAATAGTCTCCAGGTAGGCAGTAGCCGTAGAGGAGCCAAACCACGCTGTGGTATCAAAAAGGATGTGTTCACGGGCCGAGCGCACATCGGCCCGATACTCCTCAGGCAAGGCCGCCTCCAATTTGAAGAGGGCGCGATGGAGCCCATCGTCATCGGCAAAGAGATTATAGTTCCCCGCCATATCCGCGCTCAGCACCAGGGAAACCGCCTCTTCACGGGTGAAAATAGCCGAGTCAAAGTGGTAATCTTTGGGCAAATAGTAGCCGCCCCCTGGCCCGAAGTCCATGGAAACCGGAACATGTGCCAGCGAAAGTGTATCAATATCGCGGTATATTGTCCGTGTCGAGACACCCAGGATGTTGGCGAGGCGTTGGGCGGTCATCTTACCGCGTGCCTGCAAAAGTAGTGTTATAGCAACGAGGCGTTCGGTCTTTTGCATATTTCTATTTTACCACATTTTCGGAGAAAGACTGACATAGGTATGTCAGTCTTTCTCATTTATACTTACAGAACCTCTCCCCGCCAGAAGATTATGCTCTCTGGCAACTAGCTACACAGCACAACACGAAAGGACTGGCTTTGTGATCTCAACTGAAAAGAGTAGGCCATCGATGTTCTCGACTATTAGCGCGTGGAAAGCCAATTGGATGGTCTATCAACGTATCATTGGTCTGTTGCGCCCCCATTGGGTGCCGTGGATAGGCTCGATAGTTTGTCTTGCGCTCTCTACTGGCTTCGCATTGATCGTACCCTGGTTGCTCGCCTGGGTGATTGATACGGGGGTGCGCAGTGGACAGATGAGCACTTTATTGTTGGCAGCCGGAGCTATCATCGTCACCAGTTCTTTGCGTGGACTGTTCGCCTACGGACAGGGCTATCTGTCGCAAGCTGTCTCCTGCCTGGTGGCCTACGACCTGCGCGACCAGGTCTACGAACACCTGCAAAACCTCAGTTTCGACTTCCATGATGAAGCGGAGACGGGGCAATTGATGTCGCGCATGACCGTTGACATCGAGGCGGTACGTAATTTTATACCTATGGGACTCTTGCGCGGTTTGGTCGCAATTGTCACCTTCGGCGCAGTCAGCGTTGTGCTGTTTGTGCTGGACTGGTACCTGGCACTCGTCACCTTGATCTGCGTCCCGATCCTCATCTATCTCTCCTACCAGGTAGCGCGTATCCTGCGCCCGCTGTGGCTGAAGGTGCAGAACGAAACGGGTGCCCTGGGCACAGTGATGCAAGAGAGCTTGAGCGGCATGCGTGTCGTCAAAGCCTTTGCCCGTGAAGAGTTTGAGATCAACAAGTTCGATACAAAAAATCAGGAGTTGCGCGATCTTAACTTGAGCGCGATGCGGCTCTCGGCCTGGAACCAGCCTTTGATGGTGCTTGTCGTCAACGTCATCACCGTCTTGCTGGTGTGGATCGGCGGCATCGCCGTCATCAACCATCAATTGAGCCTGGGGACGCTGGTGGCGGTGACCACCTACGTCCTGTTATTGAATATGCCTGTGCGCTCCTTTGGCTACATGGTCAACTGGTGGATGCGCGGCCTCTCCAGCGGGGTGCGCATCTTCAGCGTACTGGATACACAACCAACGATTACTGACGCACCCGATGCGGAAGTCTTACAGGAAGTGCAAGGACATGTACGTTATGAAAATGTCTCATTTGCCTATGGTAGTGGGCCAACGGTGCTGCAAGATATCACTATTGACGCACAACCAGGGCAGATTGTGGCTCTCCTCGGCGCAACCGGCAGTGGGAAAAGCACCATCTTACACCTGCTCCCTCGCTTCTATGACACCAGCGCTGGTCGCGTTACCGTCGATGGGATAGATGTGCGCGAGCTCACGCAAGTTTCGCTACGGCGCAATATCGGACTGGTCTTGCAGGATGTTTTCCTGTTCAATGCAACGTTGCGCGACAATATCGCTTACGGTGTCGCCAATGCTACCGAGGAGCAGATTATCGCCGCCGCCAAAATTGCGCGTGTCGATGACTTCGCGCAGCATTTACCCAATGGCTACGATACATGGGTTGGTGAGCGTGGCGTCACTCTTTCTGGTGGTCAGAAGCAACGCGTTGCCATCGCCCGCACGCTCCTGCTCGATCCACGCATCCTCGTGCTTGACGACTCTACCTCCAGCGTGGATATGGAGACGGAATATCTCATTCAACAAGCCCTTGATGCCGTTATGCATGGTCGCACGACCTTTGTTGTCGCCTCGCGCCTACGCACCATCAAAAATGCCGACCAGATATTGGTCATCGAACGCGGACAGATTGTCGAACGCGGCACACATGAAACCCTACTCGCTAACAATGGTCGCTATACGCAGCTCTATGATCTGCAACTACGTGAACAAGAAGAGTTCAAGGCACGCCTGTCTCCTCAGGTTGGGAGCGATTTGTCACTGCTACCGTCGATTTACCGGCCCGAATCGGACGCGGTTACGGGCCGATAAATCGGCAGTGGCGGCGATAAATCGCGCCCTACGGCTTATTCATGCGTTTTAGATAAGAAAGGAAGGCAGTGCCATGAAATCAGCTTCTACCGTGAAAACATCGTATGTCACCCATCGTGAACGCCGGAGCTGGAACGAAAACAGCCTGGAAGGTTCGGACGAGGATATCAATAGTACATTTGATATTAAGCTCGTCAGGCAGTTTAGCCCGTATCTCGCTCGCTACAAAGGGGCTACGCTCGCGAGTGTGATCCTGATGCTGCTGTATACGGTCTTCAACCTGGCAAATCCGTACCTGATCGGCGTAGCCATCGACCAATTTATTACCCATAACGATATACGCGGATTGAGCATTATCGGTGTTGTGCTATTGTTGGTCAATGTACTGATGTGGCAAGCGCAATACTGGCAAGTCTGGACGATGTCCTGGGCGGGACAGCGTATCCTCTACCATCTGAGTTCCGACATGTTTACGCATCTGCAAAAGCTCTCGCTCGGTTTCTACGACCGCACGCAGATCGGACGCGTCATGTCGCGCCTACAGAGCGATATCGATGTGCTGGAAGCCATGCTCAGTTCGGGCTTGCTCTCGATCCTCAGTTCGCTCGTCTCGCTGATTGGCATTGTCGCGATCATGCTGATCATGAATGTCTGGTTGGCACTGCTCTGCTTCACCGTGCTGCCCGTCATGTTTGTCATCGCGGCCTATTGGCAACGCTATGCGCAACGTTCCTTCCGCCGCACTCGTGCAGCCATCTCCATGGTCAACGCTACCTTGCAGGAGAACATTACAGGTATGCGCGTCATCCAGAGCCTAGCGCGTGAAGACCGCAACCGCTCCGAGTTCGACGACCTGAACGCCTATAACCGCGACGCCAACCTCGAAGCCAGCCAAGTCGCCGCCCTTATCCTTCCCCTGGTGGAGGTAGTTGCCGCGCTAGCTATTGCCTTCGCCGTAGTCTATGGCGGACTGCTCGTCTCGAAAGGCGCGTTGCTCGTTGGCGTCCTCGTATCGTTCACCCTCTATATCAACCGTTTCTTCGACCCTATCCGCGAACTGAGCCAGCAATATACACAATTTCAACGCTCCGGTGTCGCGGCTGAGCGCATCTTCCAAATACTGGATATGCGCGTCGAGATCGTAGACGACCCAAATGCACAAATCTTGCCACCGATAGAGGGAACGATAGATTTCCAAAATGTCACCTTTGGTTACAAACACGACCAGCCAGTCTTGCGCGACCTGAATCTGCACATCGACGCTGGACAGACTATCGCCATCGTCGGCCCCACCGGAGCGGGAAAGACGACCATCGCAGGTTTGTTGACGCGTTTCTACGAGATACAACAGGGGGCTATCCTCATCGATGGGCACGACATACAGCAAGTGACCCAACACTCGCTGCGCAGCCAGATCGGCGTCGTGCAACAGGACCCGTTCCTCTTCACCGGTAGCATTCGCGATAACATTCGCTATGGTCGCCTCGACGCCACCGATGACGAGGTAGAACAAGCCGCCCGTGTCGTTGGCGCGCATGACTTGATTACGCGCCTACCCCAAGGCTACGACACGCCCATTCGCGAGCGTGGTCGCAACCTCAGTGTGGGCCAACGTCAACTCATCTCCTTCGCCCGTGCGCTCCTGGCAGACCCGCGCATTCTTATCCTGGACGAAGCCACCGCCAACATCGACACCTTCACCGAGATGTTGGTGCAGCAAGGTCTGCGCACACTCCTGCACGGTCGCACAGCCCTTGTGATCGCCCATCGCCTCTCGACTATCAAGGGAGCCGACAATATCATCGTGTTACAAGCTGGTCGCATCGTGGAGCAAGGCACCCACCAGGAACTGCTCCAGAGCAACGGGGCTTACGCCTCGCTCTACGCCATGGGCTTCCGCCACGCGGGCGCGGCATAATATGAAATAGGTATATTGACTATATGAAAGGATAATAAAAACACTCCCTCAACTTGGAAGTTGAGGGAGTGTTTTTATTATCCTTTCTGTAACCATCCTGCGTATTGATCGATAGCACGTTGATGCACTGCGGGGCCCCACAGATGATATGCGCTCGTTGCTTACCAAGGCACTACCCTAGACCGTCGTGCCTCTGGAGAGTTTTGTTACAAAAAATAGGATGAAATAGAACGCGCAATAGTCGCAGAAAGATACTACTATGGAGTACATGGACAAGAACGAGCAGCCACTAAAAGCTACTACAGCTACGGTCAAGCGTCGTTCCTTTTTAAAGGGCCTCGCCGTAGGTGGAGCAGGAACTATCGGTAGTGGGCTACTGAGCACTGGCTTTTTCGCACCAAACTTCGCTTTCGCCAAGGGAACGGCGAGTTCCGCGGTGACAAATGGTGATGTAGCTATACTCAGGTTTTTGGCCGCAGCGGAGATTCTCGAAACCGATCTGTGGCAACAATACAACGAACTGGGTGGCATTCAGGATAGCGAAGTATCAGGTGGAAGCGGAAGTACAGCCTATACCAGCGCTCTTGCAGTGCTTGATGCTGATATGTCCCAGTATATCCACGACAATACCGAGGATGAGATGAGCCACTTCGCCTTCATCAACGCGTACCTGGAATCGATTGGCGCGAGTCCGGTCAATCTGAATAAGTTTCGCAACTTACCGAGCAGCAAAGCGACAGGAGCTCAGCAAATTGGACGGCTCACCAACCTCATGCAGCTCACGGTAGACACCAGTTGGTGGACGCGCTATCGCAGTCGCACGCAGAACCCTGATTTTGGAGACACCTTTCCACAAGCCATCCCAGGATTGATGAAAGGGAAGTTTCCGGCGATCCCTCGAAACGATGGTGATCTCGCCCCTCATAACCATATCCAGGCCATAGCCAACACGGCGGCCTTCCACTTCGCGTTCATTGAACAAGGGGGCACGAGCCTTTACCCATCGCTGGCGCAGCGGGTCAGTAGTCCGGAGGTTTTGCGCATTTTGCTCAGTATTGGCCCTACCGAGACAGCTCACTTCCAAACGTGGCATGACAAGGCTGGCAATGCGCCCGCGCTGACTGACCCCACGAATGGGCTAGTGTTTCCTGACCTCAATGCCTCGCCCTTTGGAGGTCAGGACTTCCAAACCAACCTGATTATGCCTGAACCAACGGTATTCCTCGACCGAAAGTTCCCAGCCGTTTCGATCATTCGCCCAACCGAGACAAAGGGTGCGGCGATGGGAGCGGTCAAGGCTCTGACGGACGACGGGCTATTCATCGGCCAATCGAGTGAGTTTTTTGCCACGCTCACTACACTGGCGCAGCAAGCGGACGCGGCCCAACGCTGACTTTAAGCCACAATATCATTGCAGTGAAAGAGAGGCGGTGGTTGCGAGTTGATAGCTCGCAACCACCGCCTCTCTGGCTATCTCCAAGCGACTTGAGCCAATACCCTTGACTTTCATCTTAAAATTGGGTATAAACATGACCAGATAAGCAAATTTAGTCATTTTGCTTATCTGGTCATGTAGTCATAGCAAAAGGGAGGTTATGTATTGGCAAGCCAACGCAAAGGTGAACGGAGTCAAATTGAGGAACGCTCGAAGAGAGAGCAACGTGCGGATAGGATTCTGGACGCGGCGGGAGAGCTCATTATGCGCTGGGGATATAACAAAACGACAATCGACGATATCGCCCGGCAGGCTGGTGTGGCTAAGGGCACAGTCTACTTGCATTGGAAAACACGCGATGATCTTTTCTGGACGCTTTTGGCACGCGAAGATTTAAGATTGACGGAAGATGTTCGTCAGCGCATCGCCAACGACCCCGAAGGGATGACACTGTATACGATGATCAAACATTCTATACTGGCTACGCTGAAAAGCCCTTTGGCGAAGGCGATGCTGCTGATGGATAGCAACATGCTGGGTGAACTGGCACGCAAAGATTACAGTAGCGCATCCTTCCCCGAACGCATGGGGGGCTTTCGAGATTTTCTGGCCTACATGCGCGATCAAGGAGCTATCCGTACTGACATCGACATACAAGAGCACATATACAGACTCAGTGCTATTACTATGGGATTTCTGATGATTAATCAATGGATGCCTGCTGACTTTGTCTATTCCGATGAAGAAATCGCAAACATGACCGCCGATTCGATTCGGCTCACGCTCGAGTCGAATGTTGTGGCGCGAACGCCAGCAGAGATTGACAAGCAACAGGCCATCACCAAGGCGTTCTCATCGTTTATTCAGGAAGCTGTAGAAACACGGAAAAAGGAAATGCAAAACGAGGAGGTCACATCATGACAACACAAGAGCCAGTGATTACTATTGATAATTTCCACAAAACATATGGAACAGTGCAGGCCGTCAAAGGCATCTC
>JBBQXY010000212.1:0-8185 GCA_038209195.1 Ktedonobacterales bacterium
TATTACTTTGTTTCACTTCATTTGACTGGCCGCCTACGGCGGCCGGGTAGGGAAGGGAACTAGGGCGCAGCCCTAGAACCCAGTCAAGGGACTGCCGTCCCTTGCATCCCTGCTCGTCACATGAAGTGGGACAGAGTACTATTCTCATAGCATTCTAACGAAGAAGAGGCCGATTTGTCCAGTATATGCCAATTTAAGGGATATCTTGCCTACTTACCGACTTTTGGGCGGTGTAGGTTTCTTAATCGGCGTGGTTGCTTGCGGTACCGTTTTGAAATGGACGGTAATCCGCTGCGTCCAAAAAGGTACAAAGTGGAAGAAGCTGGGACTGACGGTAATCTGAACGTGGATAGCGTGGGGTATACCGCTCGGACCAAGCAAGGCTTGCTGAGCACCATCTACCGATTTTCCATTGACAAGGTTACGAACCGTATCCTCGGAGATGCGCGACGCCACCTGCCCGGTAGCCGTAAAGCTAAGGATGATGGAACTGCCATTGGCTGGTGAGGTGTTTTTAACCTGCTTAAGCTGCACTGGCTGCTGCGGAACGAGGTCGAAACCAGTTTTCGCTTTAACGAGCGAATCACTCAGTTGTGCAGCGGCGGCGGTTTGCAAGTCAGCGGCTCGCACTACCAGGATAGTCAAATGCAAGCGGACCGTCTCTGTAAACGTTCCGTTGCTTACGACATCGCCCACCGCAGGTGAGACGGTTGGTGTCTCAAGTTGGACCGCTTTTCCTGTTTGATCACCTGTTAGCACATTCTTGGCGAGGAACTCCTTTACCTTTGCCTGTAACTCAATGTCCAAAGCCGACTTTTCGGTAGCGACATCTTTGCTGGAAAGAGAGGTAGCGTTACCAGCACCGCCATGGGCAGTGGGCTCAGCATTGGTGACGCTCAAATTGACGTTTGTACCGCCGGGGTTGGCCTGTGTAATGCTGGCGATGCTGGCGGGAGGGATGACCGTAATGCTCCCGGCAGGGACGTTACCGCTCACACCAGAGTTTTGCGCCTTCACGGGGGTAGGAATAGGGCTACCGGCGATGGCGAGAGCCTCCGCTTGAGTCGCGAACTGTATACCGCTCTTGGTGGTAAGAATGGTTCCCGTAGGGATAATCACCTGGTCGGTTTTGTCGTTATTGGTAAAGATGACGGTGCCATCGGCCTGTATTGTGCTTACGGTGGTCGTGCCAGTCGCACGTCCAGTGCCGGTGACACTGGTATCAAAGGAGAGCAGATGCGCGGGCACCGTCTTCAGGGCTGTATTGTGCTGGCTGGTGGCATTGGCGGTGAGGCTTATCGGCAAGCTATACTCGTGCGATGGGATTGTCAGGGTGATATCGGCAGAAGGCACCAGGAGAGCTATCAGACCAATGACCAAGAGGATGAACACAACCACTAGAATGGTAATTGCATTACTCCTGTTACTTTTCGTTTTAGGCTGCGGTTGCCTGGTCGGATTCGGTATTTTTACAGTGGTGCGCGGTGAGGCGACTTTGCGTCTGGTGGTAGTATCTGGGCGTTTCTTCAGTGCTGGCTGTACTGTCTTAGAAGCCAGGGGGCGGTGGGGAGACAAGGGTAAGGGTTGAGGCTCGCGTGTTCCCATGCTGCCGGTAAAAGCAGGTTCGCCAGCCTGATTTGCTGTCGCGGGATACGGAATATTGCGCGTCGTGCGGTCGTAAATGGGTGGAGAGTTGTCCGCGTCAGCCTCTGGCGGCGTGGGCGGCAGGGGCTGAACAGGCATTCTGCTCGATTGATTCGTGCGTTTGCCGACATTTTGCGCACGTGAAGGGCGGGGAAACTCTGCTTGGGGTTCGGCATCTACCCAGGGATGGGCTTGCGAAGGGGCATCATGCACAAAATCGCCGAGATCGCCCTCGTCTTCGAATTGAAGAATATTGGCGGTATCATTGTCGGTGATGTCCACGCCGCTATCATAAAGTCCGTCGAAAGAGACGGAGCCGTGCTGCTCCGGAAGTGAAACGGCGTCGTCGTCGTCATCGATATAGTGCAAAGGATCATCGCCTTCTCTCTCTGCAAAGGGAAGGTCATGCATGCGCTGTGCTGAGTCTGGTGCGATGGTACTACGAGGAGGCGGAGATACCATTCTATCGGGGTCATTTTTCTGGGCCGCCTCGCGAATGCTCTGCGCCCGCCGAAAATCTTCCAGGAACAAATCAGGCTCCTCATCCTGGTACGATGGCTCTAACGGGTGAATAGAAGGCGTAGAAGGCATAGAAGGCATGGGGGGGATAGGAGGCATGGAGGAAGAAGTCGATGGCGTGGGGGAAGAGGGGATGGAAGACGGAGCTATGCCAGGGACACTATAATTAATTTCTGGGCCGAAGCGGCTGTCATCCTCACCAAAGGTAGATGAAGATGATGGCATCATGCTTCCATTGGTGCTATCACGCTGGGAACGTACGCTATCAACATTCAATGGTTTTGAGGTGCGCTTCTCTAATTGGCGTGTCCTATCCTGGTCGCCAGTATAAGCGTTCATGCGTTGACCTGGCGCAACACGTCCAGGTGGTGTTTTCACATGAGAAGAGGTTTTTCCCCCTAAAATTGAGCGTCCAGTGCGACTACCGCCACGATTCTTGGACAGCGGAGTGGATTCAAATGAGTCAGCAACCTTAAAGCCGGCGGCCTTGACAACCGAGCGAATCTGGCGATCGGAGCTAATGATAAGGACGTCTTTATCTAACTCGCGTGCCCGAGCATGAAGGAGCCGCCAACTCACATGGCTACGGAGTTGTGTTTGTGGTGGAATCACTAGGATAATGCGACGCGCTGGGATGCGTTCCAGACGCTCGCGTACACTGGTTAATTCTTCTTCTGGACTGAGATAGATGATCTGCTCGTCGGCCATATGCCCTTCACCCCCTACGTGTGTGCGTTCAATTTTATCGCAACGACAGAAATGCCGCATTGGATGCATGATGCCATGATGCCATGATGCATGCAGCAAGACTTAGATATGCATGTTATGAATGACCCGGTAGAGTGTCCGGTCCAGGATATCGTTTTCGTTCTGCAACTCAATAGCTTGATAGGCTAAAGCCATCGGTGTAATATCTTGTGCGTCCTTCAGCAATCCTTTGGGATCAGAGATACTGGAAACCATCTCCGGTTGCACTGTTTGAATAATCGGTTGACGGGCAAACGGGAGTCGTTCCGTCCAAGGAAATCTTTCCAGCTTTTGACACAGGTCAGGCAATGACGAGCCACCGCCAACGGTATAGATTGCCGGTGGCAATAATTGACCCTTGGATAATTCCTCGATCAACAATTCGACACTATCCATCCAGGTCTGGCATTCAGGAGCAAGAATAGCCTGCACCTCGTCACGATCACTGCCCTTGATATCACCGTTACTATAATTTAATTTCAGCTTCTCCGCCTCTTTGATGGAGATGCCTTTGCCTGTTGCCAAGCGACGCGTAAATGTACGACCACCAAGGGCGAACATACGTGTCTCCTCGATGCCACCCTGGCGTACGAGGGCAATATCGGTTGTACCACCGCCAATGTCGATGAAGATGGCGCCCGTATCAGTGCCAGCGTTGGTACTCAAGCAACGGGCCAACGCGTATGGCTCCGTGACAATCGTGACCAGCGTCAAGTCCAGTCCCTGAGCAACCGTCTCAAGCGCGCCCAACTGCATGAGGGGGGCAAAGGCACTAAAGAGTGTGAGTGTAAAATTTCGCCCCCGAAAGCCTATGGGGTTCGCCACCGTCTGCCCATCGATGCGGACTGAGATCACGGCGGCGTTGGTCAAGCGCACTTCAATATTCTGGTAGCCTGTTTCGGCAGCAATACGATCGCGGGCATTTTTCAGCAACGTATTCTGCGCTTTTGTAATTAACCCTTCTAACTCTTCGGGCGTGATCGGATTGGCTGGATGTTGGCGTTGCTTACTCACTATGGTTGAGCTACCCTTGACCAGTTCACCCGCGATGCCAATGACCGCGGAGGGAGCAACGACGCCGCCTGCCGATTTTTCGGCTTTGATTAAAGCTTCATTACAGTTGGCAATGACGCCTGAGATGTCGGTGACAATGCCATCCGACATATGGGTATAGCTCTGTGCGTGCCGTCCTACACCTAACACAAAAGCCTGGTCATCTATTACTTCAATAATAATAGCCTTCGCGAAAGCAGTACCGATATCGAGCGCAGTGAAAAGATGACGTTCGCCAGCGCCTCCTTGAAGAGGCTGTTCTTCGTCTTCGTCATACGCCCCATTCTGGTCGTAGTAAATCCCGTTCTCTTCGTGTCTTCTCGGAATGAGGTTGCGCAGACGCTGAAAGAGATTCTTCATTCGTATAAATCCCAACTATGGTAATGCAGTGCTATTCTATAAAGAATATGCGACATTACATATTTCACTTGTGCATGTCTTGTACTTTATAGCACATAAGCCGTTCGCTCGTAAAGGATGGTAGTCTCTTGCTCCGCCTACGGCGGAGCAAGAGATAAAAGGTTTTTTGGGGAACATCCCCAAGCCCCTGGTTAGAGGCTACCGCCCCTAACAACCCCGTTAGAGTTCGCAGGCTTGCGCTCTAAAGGTTTTGGGGAACATCCCCTTAGCCCTTGGTTAGGGGCGGTAGCCCCTAACAACCCCGTTAGAACTATGTTTTGTGTTATTGCTTTACATTGTCGCGGACGAATTTGGCGACGAGGTCGAGGGCTGCGCCTAGTTCGGCCTTGTTCTTGCCACCGCCCTGGGCCGATTCGGGGCGCCCACCGCCTTTGCCGCCCAGTCGCTCGCCGACGACGCCAGCAATTTTGCCGGCGTGGAGGCCGCGTTTGGTGAGGGCCGCATCGACACTGACCTGAATGCCAATGCGTTCACCGTAGTTGGCAGCCAGGACTACCACGCCAGGGTGAGTCAGTTTGCCGCGTACAGTATCGCCCATCTCACGGAGCACTTTGTCGTCCGCGACATCGACGGTGGTAGCGACGACGGGAATGCCGGCAACTTCCTGGGCATGCTGGACGAGCTGCTCAGCCTGTCGCGAGGCATTATCACGCTGGTATTGCGCAATCAGGCGGCGCGCGGCAGCCAGATCCTGGACAAGCTGCTCTATACGACTCTCCAGTGTATCGGGCTGCGTCTGCACTAGCGCCGCGATGGCAACTACCGTGGCGTTGCGTCGGCGCAGATACGCCTCAGCGGCTCGTCCGGTCAAAGCCTCGATGCGGCGAATGCCGGCTGCGACGCTGCTCTCCTGGATGGTAATGTACAGGCCGATCTGGCCTGTGGCGGCACAGTGAGTACCACCGCACAGTTCGGTGCTGCTACCCATGGAGACGACACGCACGTTACTGTCATACTTTTCGCCAAAGAGAGCCATGGCACCGGTAGTCAAGGCCTGCTCTAAAGGCATGATAGTAGTATGAACGGGAAAATCGGCCCGAATCCACCGATTTATTTGTTCGTCAATTTGCGCCAACTCCGAACGGGTAAGTGCGCGAGGACAGGTAAAGTCGAAACGCAGTCGCTCTGGCTCTACTAGGGAGCCACGCTGCTCTACCTGTGGCCCAATCAGGTCACGCAAGGCTTTATGCAGCAAGTGGGTCGCGCTGTGGTTGCGCATGGTATCTTCACGGCGCTGGGCGATGACGCTGGCCTGTACCTCATCTCCGACGCGCAGATAGCCCGCGCTCATCTGTCCATAGTGAACGATAAGGCCCTTGAGCGGACGTTGCGTATCTTCGACGTGGAAGACACCAACGCTGCCGGTGATATCCCCGTGATCGCCAATTTGTCCACCGCTCTCAGCGTAGAACGGGGTGGAGTCGAGTACTAACAACGCACGTTGCGGCGTACTGATGCTCTCTACGGCGACACCATCCACAATCAGGCCAACCACTTTGCTACTGTCAGCAATCCCTTGATAGCCAGTGAATTCGGTGGGGCCGACGCGCTGCAACAATTCCGTCAAGGCCTGATCATCCCGGCCCTGGACAAAGACGTTGGTCGAGCGGCTGCGCTCCTGCTGGCGTTGCATGGCCTGCTCAAAGGCGGCGACATCTACGGTGAGACCATGTTCGGCGGCGACCTCTTGGGTCAATTCCAGTGGGAAGCCGTGGGTATCATAGAGCTTAAAGGCATCATCACCAGGGATGGCATGCTGCCCCTTTTGCTTGACCTCTGCCAACAGGTTGGTGAGCAAGATGAGACCGGCGTTGAGGGTCTGGTTAAACTTCTTCTCTTCCAGGCTCAAAATTTCGACGATGCGGTCGCGCTGCAAGCCAAGTTCGACGTAGTGGCCCTTCATCAAATTGATCACGGTATCAGCCGCTTCTGAAAGGAACGGCTTGTCCAGGCCCAGCAACTTGCCATGGCGCACGGCGCGGCGCAGGAGGCGACGGAAGATGTAGCCTCGCCCCTCGTTGCTGGGCAGTACACCGTCGGCAGCGAGGAAGACCAGAGCACGACCATGATCGGCGATGACGCGCAGGGATGCATCGTTCTTAACGTTGTCTCCATACGTTGTACCAGCAAGGGTGGCAAAGCGATCAATAATGGCGCGGAAAATGTCGGTATCGAAGACCGATTCTTTCTCCTGTAAGACCATGGTGAGCCGTTCAAGGCCCATGCCAGTGTCGATATTCTTCTTTGGCAGGGGCGTGCGCTTGCCTTCAAGGTCTTGGAAGTATTGCATGAAGACGAGGTTCCATATTTCCAGGTAGCGTTCGCAGTCGCAGCCAGGTTTGCAGTCCGCGCGCCCACAACCGTGCTCTTCGCCGCGATCAAAGTAGATCTCGGAGTCAGGGCCGCAGGGGCCAGACGCGCCAGGGGGTCCCCACCAATTATCTTCCAGGCGCACGATGGCCTCATCGGGAAAGCCAGCTACTTCTGTCCAGTAGCGAGGAGCTTCATCGTCCTCTGGATGGACGGTTGGATACAGAAGGTGCGCAGGCAATTGCAGCACGCGGGTTAAAAAATCCCAGGCGTAGGTAATGGCCTCACGCTTGAAGTATTCGCCCACGGAGAAGTTACCCAACATCTCAAAAAAGGTCAATGTACGCTCGTTGCCGACTAGCTCAATATCGGTGGTGCGAAAACATTTTTGGGCCGAGGTCATCAAGAGTGCAGGTGGTGTCTCACGCCCTAAAAAGTAGGGGATCATCTGCTGCATGCCAGCCGTTGTCAACAACACTGTGGGGTCGTTGCGCGGGATAAGCGGCGAACTGGACACTTTGAGATGGCCTTTACTGGCAAAGTAATCCAGGTAACGGGCACGGATTTCAGTACTTGTGATTTTTATCTCTACAGACACGTAATTCCCCTTGTTCTCTACTCAACAGTTGTATAATCTCAGGGATAGCTGCAGGTGTTCCGGGGAGTGCGCCGATGTACCCCGACAGTGTCCCAATGGATGAATATTTATTGTAAGATACCGTTAAGTTACCTTACATCAGCGGGTAAGGGCATTCTTAACGTGAAGCTATGGTACTACGTATGCACGAGCATTATAACAGAGGAGGGGAAGCATCGCAATAATGAAGGGGGCAAGCAGTGTATGCCAATGAAAATTCAGGTTCCCCAGCGCACCCTTTTGGTGCTATGTGGCCCGGCAGGGTGCGGCAAAAGTACGTTCGCAGCCCAACGGTTCGTTCCTACCAGCATTGTATCGTCCGACTATTGCCGTGCAATGATCTGCGATGATGTCACGAACCAGCAGGTCAATCGTGATACCTTCGATCTCTTCTATTATATCATACGTAAGCGGATATTTCTAGGGCGTTTTACGGTTGCGGACAGCACGGCATTGCACGCGTATGCGCGGCATCAATTGCGCGAACTGGCCCAAGACTATGGCTATGCTACCTGCCTGCTCATTTTTGATATTCCGGCCGCTATCTGTCTGCAACATGATCTGCAACGCGAGCGGCGCGTGGGCGAAGCCGTGATCAGGTACCATGCCGGATTGCTCAAACAGGCCCTGCTGGATGCGCCCAACGAGGGCTGGCAGCAGGTGCATGTTTTGCAAGAGGCTGATATGAACGCGGTGGTTGAGGTTGTGTTGTGAGCATTGTGGCGAGCGAGACGTATTCATATTATAGTGACTTCTCACTGCCTGTGGCAGTTCGCAAGGGTTTTTGGGGAGTTGTGGGGGGTGGGGGGGCGGGGGCCCGACCAAACAAAAAAAAACGAAGAATAAAAAAAATAT
>JBBQXY010000213.1:0-8170 GCA_038209195.1 Ktedonobacterales bacterium
GAGACCTTCCATGCCCGGTTGCAAGAACATGTTGGTGGGTAACTCCCACAGCTTGATCGCCTCGTATAAGAAGAAGTGATTCGGTTTCCCGTTCGGCAATTTCTCAATAGAGGGAGGTTCCTCAATCTTGCGGTCTTTGCGTAGGTAAATGACGACGGAATAGACGGGCATGCCTTTATTAATGGTGGTTATGGTATTGTATTGCCATAGTCGCTTGCCCATTTCTTTGTCGCCACGCCGTTGAAACTCAATGTGCAAGATGGTTTTGACCTCGTACCATAGTATAACATACAACAGGTCGGCTGTGAGGTCACGCGTTTCTTGTGCATGTTGGGCTTGTAACGCGGAAAGCGTCTGTGTTTTCAATTCGGACGAGAGTTCGTGCAGCAAGACCGCGTTGGGTGCCAGCCAGTTCAGAAAGTGCTGTGGATTGGTGGTAAACATGCGTTTGAGCATGTCATCCCAGATTTTTGCCATTCATTCTTTCTCCCTCGTAATAATGGAGTAAGACAAAGTGTACCACTATAGTTGTGCTTTGTCGAGGAGGACTGATGGCATGACGTTGCAAGACCTTGACACCATATCCCTTGCCAGTTACAATACAGACAGCAAATAACACAAATCGTCACGAGGGATGAATACACGCGGCGCGAGAAGCAGCGAGTCGGAGATGGTGAAAGTTCGACACATCAAGCTACGTGGAAAGCCCCCCTCTGATCCAACAGGATCGCGATGCGGGACAAACGCAAACACCAGCGATGTATGACGTTTCGCAATGGTGGAAGTTAGTAATCTTGGCCGGTGGCCCCCCGTTATCCCAGGGCAAGGTATCGAACGTATACAGCCTATAAGGAACGCGCAAGTAGTCGTGTCTCTTTGTTGGTAGCAATGCGCTCCGTATCTATAAGTGGGAAAGCGCGCAATGCGTTTCCAATCAGGGTGGTACCACGGGCCATAAAAAACGATTATTCAAGCCCGCCCCTCAGCTTTAGCTGGGGGGCGGGCTTTTTGCTTGTCCGCGACAAATTTGCTGTAGTGTTTTGATGATCAGTTTTTCTATGGTAACAAGGAGGCGTTATCACATGAAGTCAACCGAAGTTCGACGCACGTTTCTGGACTACTTTGTCAGCAAAGGCCATACGCTCGTGCCGAGCAGTTCAGTCGTGCCAACCAACGATCCAACATTGTTGTTTGTGAATGGCGGCATGGTACAGTTTAAGGGTGCCTTTCTGGGCCTGGAGCCGCGCCCGTACCAGTGGGCCACGAGTAGCCAAAAATGTGTGCGTGTTTCTGGCAAGCACAACGACCTGGAATACGTCGGCCCATCACCGCGCCACCACACCTTCTTTGAGATGCTGGGGAACTTCTCTTTCGGCGACTACTTCAAGCGTGAAGCGATCCAGTTTGCCTGGGAGGTAGTAACGCAGGTATTCCAGTTGCCGCTAGAGCGTTTGTGGTTTTCGGTCTATAGCGATGACGATGAGGCGGCGCGGCTCTGGGAGGAGGTGGGTGCTGATCCCAGCCGTGTGCTACGCTTTGGCGAAAAGGAAAACTTCTGGTCTATGGGCGACACCGGGCCGTGCGGTCCCTGCTCAGAGATTCATTATTATCAGGGCTCTGATGTCACGGCCCAACGACCTGAAGGTGTCAACTCCGAGGACAATGACTACATGGAGTTCTGGAACCTAGTCTTCATGCAATACGACCGGGATGTACAAGGGAAGTTGACGCCCTTGCCGCGACCATCCATTGATACGGGCATGGGGCTGGAGCGCATCACTGCTATCCTTCAGGGAGTCACAAACAATTACGAGACCGACCTGTTTGTGCCGATTATCGAGCGTACCATGGCTTTGCTTGCCCAGGATCGTACACATTATGAGCAGCACCGTGTGGCGTACCATATCGTAGCCGACCATAGTCGTACTATAGCTTTCCTGATCGCCGAGGGCATCAAGCCAGGGAACGAGGGGCGCAACTACGTGCTGCGGCGCATCTTGCGCCGTGCTGCCTATCAAGGCAGAGTACTCGGCTTCACCCAGCCCTTCCTGGCCGAAACTGCCACTGCGGTGATCGACACGATGGGCGGTGACTATCCAGAGTTGCCTACCCAGTGTGATTACATCAAAGATCTCATCACGGCAGAGGAAAAGCAGTTCAATCGCACGCTTTCAAAAGGGTTGCGTCTTCTGGAAGACACCTTGCTCAAGCGCTTGGTAGAGCAAGGCATACATGTATTGCCTGGGCGCGATGCGTTCACACTTCACGATACCTATGGCTTTCCGCTTGACCTGACGCAGACCATACTTGCCGAGCGTGGCTTAAGCGTCGATGTAGAAGGCTACGAAGTGGCCCGGCGCGAGCAACAACAACGCTCGCGTCAAGCCTCTCTCTTCAAGCGCAGTTCAGGCTAAATTGTAAAGGCCCTCCTACTATGGACGACGTGACGCCTTCCTAGGCTCGTTCGTTCATAGTAGGGGAAACCTGTCTGGGGACAGCGAATTCCTTGTGGGTACTCTGGGGTGGCGGGGAGTCGCTTAGCTTGCCTCCCACCATGGGACTATTTACTTTTATGCTTGACGGCTATGCCGTTTTTGCGTACTATGGGATGTGACGGAAGGGAGAGGAATTATGCAACCAGACTTTCGGGTGGAGAGTCGTAGTTATGATCATGTAGTGCGTGGATCATGGCAGGCTTATCGGCTTGATGAGCAAACACGGTTAAGTGATGAATTATTGGCGGAGCCGGCAAGCGATTGTGTACGTCTCTGGCTACCTGCTGGCACACCAATGCACTGGTCTACAAGAACACGACCATTACAAAACAATTGTTTACAATTTTTCTGGCCCCAGCGCTGGTATATGCTCAGTGCCTTTTACAGTGACCGCACACTGCGTCATACCTACGCTTCCATTATTCAACCTGCCTCTATAGAAATTGAGCGACTATCCTTCATAGACCTAGACTTGAGCGCGCTTGTCAAGCCGGACCAGACATATGAAGTACTCACTCAGGCCGAATTTGAACAGATGGCTGACATATTGCACTATAGTGAAGAGACGCGGATTGGTGCCTTGATGGCGATGCGCACCATCACAAGTACCATTCAACTCAGTCTCGGCCTCTTTGCCAGTATTCCCCACGTGTTGCGTTCGACAGATTTTCACCTGACGAAATGTGAAAAAAACTGAGCGGTGGGAGTTGCTTTTATGCCAGGAGGACAGTAGCGATGCCGCAGCGTATTGACCATGTTGCCATCATTGTGCGCAACATCGAGCAGGCCCTCGTCTTTTATCGTGACACGCTCGGCATCGCGCCCAGTGCGATTAAAGATGTTCCCACCGAGCAGGTGCGTATCGCCTTTCTTCCCATGGGCGGCCCCGGCGGCAGCGAGATTGAGTTAATCGAGCCAACTACGCCGGACTCCAGCCTATCAAGATTCTTGGAGAAACGCGGCGAAGGGTTGCATCATATCTGCTTGGAAGTCGATGATATCGATGCCAGCCTGACTGAAATGCGCGAAAAGGGTGCGGCGGTGCTCGACAGTCAGCCGCGCATCGCCGCCGAGGGGCGGGCGATCTTCCTGCACCCCAAAGGCACCAATGGCGTTTTGCTGGAATTGCTGGAGAGAGCCCAGTCCTAGCATTGTCCCTCTGCTCGCAAACATAACGAAAAAGGTAGATACAGAGGCGTATCTACCTTTTTCGTTAGCACGAGAGAGAAGAAGGAAGGGGGTGTATGCTAAACTCTCTCTTTACTTCTGCACTTTTTTTTGTGTTTCGCTATATCTCCTTGCGACACTTCTATCTTACAACCAGGATATGAAGGAAGTGTGTGGTAATTTTCAAGATTTCCTCAAGATTTGTCAAAGGGCTTAGAAACTGTGCTTCTGACGGCAATTGGTATGATACTATTATGACAAATGTTATCCGCTATACGATGCCGGAGCGATGTGTATGTCTCAAAAAATATTGATCATTGAAGATGAAGAAGGTATTATTCACCTGCTCAATCTCTATATGAAGGACGCGGGGTTCGAAGTGGTTACTGCGAGAGATGGAGCCGATGGCCTGGCCTTACATGCCCGTGAGCATCCTGACCTGGTCATTCTGGATATTATGCTTCCGGCAATTGACGGTTTTGAAGTGTGTCGGCGCATTCGCCAGTGGTCGAAGACGCCTATTCTCATGTTAACCGCTCGTGGTAGCGAAGATGACCGCATTCAAGGGCTGGATTTAGGGGCCGATGATTATTTGGTGAAGCCCTTTAGTCCGCGTGAACTGGTGAGCAGAGTACGGGCGATTTTACGCCGGGTAAACGGAGGCGAAGGTGGCGAGGCTCGTTCTGTAAGCTCTAACGGTGGTTCAGGAGGCGAAGCGACCTCGATGAATGAGGCCGTGATGCATTTTTCTGGTCTCACGATTGATCTTCCTGCCCGTAGAGTCGAGGTCGGTGGCATAGAGGTAATGCTTACGCCCACGGAGTTTGATCTGCTGGCTTTGTTGGCGAAATCACCGGGGCGCGTTTTTACCCGTGAAATATTGATGAATAAAGTCTGGGGGTATGACTATCTCGGCGATGGTCATACCATTGATGTCCATATCAGCGCGTTGCGGAAAAAATTAGAGGCCAACGCGGAACAACGCTATATCACGACCGTGTGGCGTGTTGGCTATAGATTTGAAGTGAAGACACGATCCATTGCTTCTTCATAGAGGACGATCATGCGCATAGTTTGGTGGCATAGCATACGTTGGCGGCTGGCAATCGGCTCGATGCTGGTAGCTTTGTTGGCGACAGTACTCCTCGCCTCCGCGGTGATACTGGCAGTCATTCACTACTACAGTATTGATCAGAGTTACCGCCTTGCTAACTTCGCGAGCGACGGTGCGCAACGCATTGGTGCGCGCTATTCACCAACTACCGGTGTGGTGCGAGCCGCTGCCGATGTCTTCCCCAACGCGTTCGAGCAGAGCTACCAGGGTGAACAATACCTTATTGTCGTGCTGAATCATCGGAGCTTGCCCGTCTATCCACGCCTTGTCCCTATCAAAAATACCTTCACTACTTTTGCCATCGCCCTAGCAGATCCAACGCTCCACCGCGCCGATTTTGCCGGATTGCGTAGTGCTATTGCGGACGGTCAGCGTGGAGTCACCTCTAGCGGTCAATTGGGCTCCTCCGCTAGCTTCATCTGGTTGCCTCGTCCATTCGTCGTGCAGCCCATTTACGAAGGCGGTCAGAGTGGTAGCCCCGTCGTGGGCGTAGTCGTGGTAACGCCACTCAGTGCGGCTGAAAACACTATCCCTCCCTTTATCGCGACGGTTGGTTTATCCGTCTTGTTTACTTCCCTGGTGATCGCGGCCCTGGCGGCCCTGGCGGCTATTCTCTATTCACGGACCATCACGCGTCCGCTAGCTGATTTGACCAAAGCGGTTCGTGTCCTGGCCTCCGGCAACTATAAGGCGCAGGTTAAGACGAAGTCGTATAACGAGCTAGATGAGTTGGCTCGAACCTTCAATGAGATGGCGGCGAAGCTCGCCAACGACGTGAACGAACTGCATGAGCAGGAGCTCTGGCGACGCGAGCTGGTTATGAATATTACCCATGACCTGGCAACCCCGCTAACAGCCATAGCCGGCCTAGGCGAATCGCTCGTGGATGGAGTGAATCAGAGTCGCGAGGATTATGAGGCCACCGGGCGCATTATTGTGCGCGAGATGTTGCGTCTCCGTCGCCTCGTCAAAGATTTGCATATGATGGCAAAAGTCGAAGGCGGTGCCGCTCAGCCGCAGTGGAAAGCGGTGCGTCTCGCTCCCTTGGTGGATGAGGTGCTGGCTTTGCTCGCCACCGAGTTTGAGCGCGTCAATGTGGAACCGATCAACGCGCTCTCCTTCAATTTGCCCGCGGTACAGGCTGACCCGGATATGCTGATGCGCGTCTTCTCCAATCTGTGCGATAACGCTTTACACCATACACCCATGGGTGGAACAGTAGTGGTGGATGCTGTGCAGCGCGATGATCTCTTACTCATCTCGGTAACTGATAGCGGCGAGGGCATACCTACAGGGGCATTGCCGCGCGTCTTTGATCGCTTCTACCGGGCCGATTCTGCACGTCAGGCCGTCACTGGCGGCAGCGGCCTAGGCTTGGCGATTGTGCGTGCGATTATCGAGGCCCATGGTGGCACCATTTGGGCCGAGAACGTACCCGACGGCGGCGCACGTTTGATCTTCACGCTACCTCTCGGCTTTTCCCAGCCAACCTCCATCACTGGCGCGATCACCATGCCTATCATCGGAAGTATGTCATCTCAGCCGAAGTAGGCTTGCGACTCAGTATGACCTGGATTTCGCCGTCCTGGGTGATGACCGTCCCTGGTGGTGGACTTTGATGGATCACCTGCCCAGGAGGGGTATCGGGGCTAGAAGCATCCTCGCCACAGACAATGACGTTGTAACCCAGTTCACTGGCCCGCTCCATGGCCTCGAGCCAATCCAGGTTCTGTAAGTTTGGTGCTCCTTTGACCTGTGTCGTTTCTACCAGCGTCGTCACCACCTTGCTGAACCACGTTTTTAATTCCTTCTTCTCGTCATTAAACTTTGTTACCTCTCCCACTTTTTCCTTGTTCTTCTGAATCTCGTAAATCTTGTCCTGTAAGAAGAAGGGATGGTCTACGGTTGGCAGAACCATGCCAGGCGCACCTGCTACATCGATAATGACATTGCCGATATCCAGCAGGCGTTGTAGCACATTGGGCACTTTAACTTTGATGTCGCGTATATTCTTATAGTCAATCTCGATACGCATCTCATAGAAAAAGATGTAGCGACGTTCAATGTCAATGATGCGTTTATTGGTGAGGATGTACACATCGTCCACGTAGTTGGTGTACGTAAAGCCGATGTAGAGCAGAATGAACAGGATCACCACCGTCATAATCCCATACCAGAGCGCGCTATTGGCATGCACGGCGCTTACTGCCGCCATCGGCATATAAACGGTCAACGGGAGCGCAACGAGTAGCGCCAGCACTGGCACAATAAGTTTCCGGAAGAGGACATACGTTGAGCGTTGCACGTAGCGTACAGTAAACTCGCCTGAGGTGTAGTGGACTTCGGAAGGAATATGCAAGAAGCCGCCGAATGTCCGCCGTGGGCCAATGCGACCATCGGGATTGCGCAGCTTATATTTCTCGTCGGCATCTTCCAGTTTAGGTGGTTCTTTGCCTTTGGCAAGCTCGTCAATGAGGGTCGCTACCGCGGGGATGCCCGGAACTGGCAGTTTCTCCTCTTTTGGTTTCTTCGCCTCAATCACTACTTTGATGCCATCAATGGCCTCTTTTATCCTCTTGGGATCGGGAACATTCTCCATCACCAGGTCGCCACCGGTCAGGTAGAGGTGGACAGTGCCGAAACGTAGCCAGAAGCCCAAGAAATTGTCTAGATCAACACCAACTTGCTTCACCTTATCCAGCGAAGTGGCCTGGCGCGTTGGCTCCAGCAAGCCGCGCGAGTTGATGATGCGCTTATTAGTGATGATGTAGGTTTCCAGGTACCAGACGATAAAGTCTTTCCAGATAAACCAGCCAAAAGTAACCAGGATCGCGGCAATGGTCACAATTTCAATATAGAGCCAGAATTGGCTTGGCATGCGCGCTGACACCCCAAGTTCGATGAAAAGCAGCGCAAAAGAGGCGATGAATGGCAACGCCGGGAATATCAGAAACCACTTATGCTTGCGCACAACCAGTGTGACCGTTTCATCCGGCTGCTGGCCTGCAAAATGCAATTTTTGATCGCGTCCGCGACGAAACCGTAATCCACCAAAGCGATTGCGTCCTGATCTCCATCGCTCATCATGTGGTATTTCGGTCACAGACGTATTTTTCGCCTTTACTTTGCTGCTCATCGTATCACCTCTCGGCTGGCATATCCTTGAATAAAGACAACAAAAACACGATTACTACTTTTTAGCAGGAGCTTTCTTTTTAGAGCTTGCTGCAATCAGTGCAACGATGACCGCTACCACTACGACGACAAAAATCACCAACAAGTAGCTGCCGATAAGGGATTGATTGGGCGTGTTGACACCAACGGTAAACAAAGCCGTTTTGCCAAAGGCCGCGGTGACAAAGGTGAGTATCGCATACCCCGAAATGACAGCGGG
>JBBQXY010000214.1:0-8128 GCA_038209195.1 Ktedonobacterales bacterium
TCTGGGCTATCGTTTTTTCTTCTTTGAGCAGTTCTTGGACTACCTGAGCTTTAAAGCTTGCTGTATAGTGTTTTTTCATACGTTCAGTGTATCTTACCCGGCCTCTTTTTTTGGTCTCTTTCTATGGGTCCATTATAATGAACGGCTCAATAGATGAGCTGTAACGATAAAAAAATTGCGCTGATACTGTTCCCTGTTCTTGCTTAATAAAGCATATTTTGCATAGTATTTCTGTGTAATGCGTCACAAAATCAACTTGCTGCCGCAATTGTGCTCGCTGCTTGTGTCTCTCTTTAGAGTAAGGTATACTAGCCCTTACTATGGACCTGCAAATTCCTTGAAAGGCAGCCATACCCGTATGCAAGATGCAAAGTATCCTGTACCTACTCCTAATAGAAACCAAAATGTGTTGTTCCGTGTTATGTCAACGCGGCTATCTCGTAGCATACTTGTCGGAGTTGCAGTCTCACTTCTACTCACATGCATTGAGATCGCTATCATTTGGATTCTCTATCCGTTTCGCCCAGTAGTCAACAACGGGTTAGTCCGCCTGAGCACAGTTTTGGCTTTACCAATCCATATACCGCTGCTCTGGCTTATTCCCCTTGCTGAGATCGTCGCTATCTCCCTGCTAGCATTCCGCGTCGCTGCACCTTTGGCGATCAGGGCGTATCTGCGCGATATCCAACACGCGCAAGAAGCTTACCGTTCAAATAGTACTGCACTGCCGTCTATAGCAGATGTTTATCATGCACCAGTGACCTACTATCAGCATACACCTGACCCAGTGGGTGCGAACCAAGGAGAAATCATTTCTCTACGCGACCTGCCAGAGCTACATCAAGACGCATCGATCTTGTTGATGGGTGCTACAGGAACGGGGAAAACGCTCGCTCTGCAACAATATCTGTATCATATGTCCCAACACCGTCGGGACCGCAAGGGTGGGCCTCACAAAATTGGTCTCTATATTCCTCTCAAAAACTATAACATCTTCCTCAAAAAACATCAACCAGTCGTTTCTACTTTGGTAATTGCACAACGTGATGCAGAAGGGGAAGATGGGGAAGATGGAGCGAATGAGCCATCCATCCCTACTCATGAATCTATTCCCCAGGGAACATTCCTTACGTTCTTGCTCGAATGCGATCTAGTTGGCACCCGCCATCTGCGCCCGTATCTGCGAAAATTGCTAGAGCAGGGCCAATTCTGTATTTTGTGTGATGGACTTGATGAGGTTGATGCTAGGTATCGGCTTGCGGTTGGGCGTGAACTAGCAGAGATGTTGGTAGTCACGCAAAATCGTTTTATCATCACTTGCCGTGAAGTAGACTACCAACAACAAGAGAAGTTGGTGGAACTGATCAACGAGGGTCATCTCGAATATGCCGTGATCGAGCCGCTCCCACTCGATACCGTACGCCAATTTGTTGAGCAATATATCCACGATCAAGGCAATAACTGGCAACATACCGCGGGACAAATTATGCAGGTCATCGAGCATAGCCGTTTGCGTTATATCTGCACCAACCCTTTGATGCTTTTTGCTTTCATGGAGATCATTGATACAGTCGGGGTCGAGCGCGGGAAAAAGTTAGATACGCGTGGCAGCTTGTTACGAGAATATATAGCAAGGCTCATCAAACGCACACAAGCTCGGACAGCATGGCGACAGAATGCACCAACGGAACAAGAAGTAGTAGCGTTGTTAAGCAGAATCGCCTTTGCCACGCGCTGGTCGCGTGAGCCGGACGCATTTCAATTGCCGTCTGCAACAAACCAAGGGAGAGCTGCCCAAGTCGCGGCAGTGGCGGAAGAACTCCTGGCATGGTTAGGAAAACACCCTCCCCAGAGCGTCTTCGCATCTGAACTGCCAGCAGAGGACTATGACGCGGCACGTATAGCGCGCCTACTGCAATTTGCCCAGGAAGCTGGTCTGATTGATATTTCAGTGGAGGATAGGCCAAACTACACTGGCAGAGTGTTGAGTTTCTGCCATGAATCGTTAGCCGACTACTTCGTTGCCACCGCTTTCTCTGGCACTGGTCAGGAGAGCGCATTAACACTCACCTCACTGACCGAAGATGTCTTATCCAAGCCAGAGTATTGGAGCGTGCCTATCGCTCTATGGGCTGGATTAGTGGATAATCCCGCGCAATTAGCGGAAACATTTGTCACGCTGGGTAGCAATCACCCTGATTTTAGCTTGGCAGCGACTGCCATCGGTCTCATCTGTCTTGGTGTAGCCTGGACACCTCCTCAGGCCCCACTACAACGTGGTAACACAGTGCCACATAGTATCACTACGGCACTCGCGGAGAGCGCACGAAACCACGTTGCACGAGTAGAACTGGCAGCTATCTTTAGCCGATGTGTCGATGAAGGGGCGTTTGAAATTTATTACGCCCTGCTCCCCTTGTTGATGGTAGAAAACATAGAAGAATTCTTAGGGCAGCTCAATCCAGCCACCGTGCTTGGGTTGCTCTTTACCTATCTCCGCGATACCGCTGATATACCTGCCTACGAAGGCCAGGTGAAACGCCTCTCGCGCGTTTTGTGGCACTTCGGCGCGGAGGCAGTGTTGTATGCCAGCCCATTCATCCAGCCTGATCCCAGTAGAAGCATACGTTTGCGTGCTGCCGCGATTAATATTCTTGGTGGCACACAGAGTGAAGAGGCCGTCGCGCCATTGGTGATGCAACTTGGTGATGCAGACCCGTATATCGTCAAGCGAACAAGCAGTGCATTAATTCGCCTTGGGCCAAACCTCAGCCTGACACGCATACTGTCAGAACTCGAAAACCAAACTGGGAGTGCTGGGATTCATCAGGTTCACGCGGCTATACTGCTTATCCTGGAACGTTTACTAGCTACTCAAGATGGCGAAGCAACACTTACCGCAACACAATGTCGGTTGGTATTCGCTACCTTGGTACAGATGCTTGCTACGGATTATGCCTGGGAGTCGGATTTACAGGAGCAGGTACGTGCGCTCCTGGTTCGATGCGGCAAAGGTCAGGTGCTACAAGCAGCGCTTGCCAACACAACCACGAAGTCCAGTAGTGTAGCAGTGGTGGGTACAGTGACGCGTGAAACGCAGGAGCAAGTGATCACGCAGCTCATCCACTTTCTCCCCTCAGGTGATGAGCTGCTGGCGAGTAATGTGGTACAAACGCTGCAAGAGATTGGGAATGTCGCAACACCGCAGCTACTGGAGCAGTTACATCAACAACCGCCAGAAGCGGTACGCATGCGCATTGTCGAGATATTGCAGCAAGTGCAAGATAATCGTGCCCTACCTGACATCTTACGGCTCATCTCTGATAGTTCGCCACTGGTGCAAAAACAGGTCAACGCGGCTTTACAGACCTATGGCAACGACAGTATTAGTGGGTTGCTTGAGCTTATCCTGACCAATCCTGATGAAGCGATCGCAGAACGGGCGGCTCGTATCCTTAGCGATATGGGAGTGAAGGCCGTTCGCCCAACGACACAGGCTATGTCACGCATTGTAACCGGGCGGACACGGTTATTGGTACAGGTACTGGATACGATCTATGATCCCACGGCTATACCCGCGCTGATCACGGTATTACGAGAAGCACAGGCTGAGCCACTGCTCGCTATTGCGATCATCCATGCACTCAGCCATTTCGGCACGAAGTCGGTAGTGCAGCCTATTTTACACATGTTGGCCAATGCGAACGTTCAGATTTACGAGGAAGCCATTGAAGCCCTTAGTGCATTGGGATTAAGCGCACTGCCCGAACTGATAGCGGCGCTGGATACTGCACAAGAAACTGCTACAACGGCGCGTGTACGACGAGCGATTCTCGGTATTACACCTTTCCCCGGTCAACAACTGCTAAACTCATTGCCGCAAGCTGGTGATGTACAAGCACAGCAACTGATGACGATATTTCAAATGCAAGGAGCCGATGCGGCACATACTCTGGTACAAAATCTTTTCCACGAGGATGAGCGCACACGTCGTTATGTGCATCAAACGCTCAGTGCATTGCCAGGTCCAACTGCTGTTCCACCCTTACTGGAGGCTCTTACTCGTGTGGAATGGCGTCCAACACTCGCTGATTTCCTGCTCAAATTTCCAGAGGCAGCGATCCCGCCCTTGATAAATCTACTCGATGACCCGGAACGAGACAAAGCTGCGGTCGCTATCTTGCCACGGTTCGGCCCAAGGCTGCTGCCAGCGTTAATCTCAGGGCTGGATCATCCAACACACGAGGTGCAGGAGCACGCGAAAAAAATTATTGTGGTACTGGTGCAACAAAATCCACAGGTACTCAGCCAAGTGGTACAGCTCTTCACACGATCCTTACCGTTGCGAGCACACGAGGTACTGCTCGAAGTTCTCACCGTCGAGTTGGCAACGGTGAGCATTCCCGCTCTGCTCGCTGGCTTAGAGGATGCACACCTGATCGATGATGTTTCAGAGGCACTAGTACGCATGGCGCGCAAGCGCGATTGGCAACAAACGGTACTCAGTGGTCTGTTAGCAGCATTGTATACCCAGGAGCGTCGGCGTGGAGCGGAGACAGCGTTAATCAAGACGGGTGCCCTGGCTGTGCGACCCGTTGGTGAACTGATTATCGATCAGGACCCGATGGTTGCCAGGGCTGCCCAACACATTTTGAGTGCGATTGGCGTCCCCGCGCTCCCATTTATCTGGACCGCCCACGGCGATACCAGCAATCGGGCGCGCCGCGACGCAGCGATGAATATTTTTCATGCCATGCCCACCGAAGTTATCAAGGACGCCCTGGTGGATTTGTTGGGAAGTGATCAGCCAGAGGATATGGCGATGGCACAGGCACTTCTGCTGGAACGTATCCACGACGAGGCAGCCCTGCCACAGGCTAACCATGAAATGATTCCAGCACTTTTTGATTACATACAGATACATGATCGGGAGCGGAGCAGTGTACGCATTCTCGCCCTCTTATTACTGATCGGCGGCAATCAGGTTATTACGCACCTGGTTCAGGTCCTCTATAACTATCCAGAACACCATGAACAACTCGCTTACGCCTTCCTGTTCCTGGGCGATGAAGCGCATACTGCGCTGGTAAATATCTTGCATGATCCTCATGCCCCCTCGCAGTTAAAAGCCGAAATGATGAGTATTATCGGCTTGTTGGGGCCATACAAAGACCTCTATGAATATGCACAGTCGCTCAGCAGTTACGGTCTCTCGCTGAATCGCACAAGCATTTTAAAACCCGACCAACTGGCTATCGCCCTGCGCGCCCTGGGCAGTCTGTTAGCCAGTGGAGATTGGGATATCTCCACGTTACAAAACCTGCGCCGCATTACACCGGAGGGCAGTTCACAAAGCGAACTCTATAACGTCCTCCTCGGCTGGCGTTACGAACCCATTATCACACGGCTCAAAGATGAGTTACAAAATGAGCGCGAAGCTCGCAAAAACGAAATCATGAGTTTAACGGCCCGCATTGTACAAGACCGCTCCCAAATTCACGAACTAGAGGAAGAGCTGGAGCAAGTACGCCATGAACATGGACAGCGCGGCGACGAACTCTTCCAGGCGACGCAAGAACGCGAAGACCTCCGCAGTAATCTTGACCAGACATTGCAAGAACGCGATTCGCTGCGCGCAAACTACAACCAATCTATGCAAGAGCGCGAGGTTTTTCGCTCTAATCTGGATAAGACGTTACAAGAGAAGCAGGCATTACAAGCGGAAATCGCTCATTTAGAAAACTATAATGCGCAACTCCAACAACAGATACGCATTCTGCGCGGCGTACAATAGCCATTGAAGATGCCACTTTCCCTGGTGTGAAAACGTATATGTGATAACTTATGCACATTGATGAAATATACTGTCCATCCGTAGGGCGGGATTTATCGCCGCCACTGCCGATACATCGCAATACCATTCAAATAAGAATGAACGGCGACACCGTGTAGGGACAGGGGGACGAGGGGATGCGGACGCGGGGGCCTTGTGCCTGTCCTGCTGGGGGTTCTGGACTTCCCACAGGACGAGGACAAGCACAAGGCCCCCCATCGACCGCCGCGTCCGCCCCTTGTCCCTACGCCCTCCATCCCCAAGCCTTATTTGAATGGCATTGCGATGTATCGGCCCGTGCACACCATTCATACACCTTGGATTTGGCCTTACGTGAGTTGTATTGACCCTTCTGGTCGCCCGTTGGTGGGGCATGGCTCAAAATCAATATTCGAGTACATAGCCAATGGCTATAGGAAGTATAATAACATGAATAAGACAAAACCAGCGTATCGCAAGCCTCTTCTATGGGCGTCTGCTGCCTATGGAGTCTTCACCGCCATAGCAGTGATAGTCCCGATTGTGTGGGACCGTATCGCAAACAAAAAGCAGTAGGCAGATGGCTGGAAGGAAAACACTACTTGATACTCATAACTCGTTGAGTAGTGTTTCCTTCCATTCAGTAAGAAATTTGGCTCCGGGACAGGTAAGGTCTGCTTTCACTTCACGATGGCCTAACACATTTTGCCTGGGAATATGGGGATAGTGTTCTTTGATAAGTTGAGCTACGGCGGCAACTTGCGTCAGAGAGGGGGCACTATCTTCGTAGTTGCCAGAGAGCGCGATGGCAATACTTCGCGTGTTGACAGCCCAGTTGCCAGAGTGCCAGCCAATATAGGCATCATCCAATAGCCGCTCTGTTGTGCCATCTGGTCGAACGAGCCAATGATAAGCAAAAAAGACCATGCTTCCTGCGCGAAAATGACCTGACCAGATTGGTTGGCCTTTCACACGATGGCCTAACACATCATTCGTCAGGTATTGATACGCGTATTGCCTCACCAGCCCGATAGCGGATAATTTGCCCAAGCTGATCTCTGGCACTTCCTCGGTATGGTGAATGACAATCGTCTGTAATGGTTGCCTGTGCGAATCAAGGTTCGGGCCATCTTGCGCTAGCAGAAGCTTTTTGCTCGTCACTAACTCAGCAATCAAATCATAGAGCCGATTTCTGAAGACCTTGAGTTGTGGATTGTGATGCACTACAGGGAAAAAGAACTGTTGTAGTTCGTCTTCCAGGCGCACATACCAATCGGGGTAACGTAGCTTTTCTTCCCAGTATGCTTGCTGAAAATCCAAGTTCATTTCACGTTCTTACTTGAAACCGCCATAGACGGCATGTCCAGCTTGCATCCAGTAGCAATCTACCTGTGTGAAACCTGCTTCACTGAGCCAGCGCAACTGGTCAATGAGTAACGACGGCTGATCGTAAGAGTCAGCAGAGCCATAATCGTAGATAAAATAATTCCACTTTAGCGCACAAAACTGCTCATAGCCGCGCAAGTCGCCGTATGTCTCCAGGCTTTGCTTGCGCACAATCTCGTCATATTGTCGTGCGAATAATTGTGCTATGTGCGGGGTCGCTGGCTTGAGAATATCTGCCAAAAGCAAGGCTCCTCCTGGCTCAAGATGAGTTGCTATATCCTTAAAAAGGTGTTGCTTGTCCACGTCAGATAGGTGGTGAACACAGAGAGACGAGAGCACACAGCGTAAAGATGTCGGCAATGCTGTGCGCCAAGCTTGTTCAGAAAGCTCGAACGGCAGTATTTCGACTCGCTTAGCGAAGGGGGCCAGCACTTGGCTCAAATGCTCGCGCATAGTTGTTGAGCCATCGAGGGCAATATAATGGCAGGAGGGAAAGTGCTCCAGAATGGCTCGCGCCAGTTCACCACCACCCGAAGCTAACTCAACGATGGTAAAAGCCTCATCGGTACGAGCAGGAATAAGTTGCAGGAGTGCTGCCGTCTGCTCCGCGCGGTCTGGCACCAATATTTCACTGTGATCGAGGAATGTTGCTGAATCATTCTCGCTCCACTGGTTCGGGGTATCGGTGGCTTCGCTCATGGTTTCCTCTCTCTATTACTTTCAGGAAAATACTCCAGTTTTCATAGTGTAGCCCACTCAAAGAGTGATCGCAAGTCCTCTGGCCTTGGCGCCAGGGTCTGTGAATTATTGCTGAGAGACAAAGGCCCCTCCATCTGCTAAGATAGAACTGTCCAGTTTTGATCATCGCAGAAAAAGGAGCCTTCCTCATGCATTCTACCGCACAGTCTCTCTCGTTGCCGGAGCTATCTG
>JBBQXY010000215.1:0-8085 GCA_038209195.1 Ktedonobacterales bacterium
CTTCCCCGACCCTTCATCTTAAAGGAAATTCTGTTCATAGCGAGAAAAGAAATGCGAGGCTCACCTTGATCGAACTCGAAGCGCCAATCAAAGAAGTCACTGTATATGCTGACCGCGCCCTGATTACTCGTTGTGGCGCGATTGAACTTGAGGCAGGGGAACACGAATTACGTGTCAATAATCTTCCCCAGTTTTTACGCGATTCGCTGCGCGCCTCTGGACAAGGACCACAGGGATTACGCATTCTCAATGTTGATATCACGACCGCGTTCTTGAGCCGCCCACCGGAGGCCGCACTGAATACACTTCAAGACGAAATGGACGCGCTCGTACAGCAGCACAAGCTGCTCGAAGCTCGTCAGAACGCGCTCAATGATCGGCGCCAGTGGTTGCGCGCATTGGGTGAGCAATCGCGGGATTTCGCCAAAGGCTTGGCACAGGGGCAGATGAAGCCGCAAGATTGCGCCGATTTCTTTAGCTTTACCGCCAATCAAGCCTTGCAGGATGCGGAGGCCGCGCAAAGTCTGGAAGTGCAGTTGAAACACATACAGCAGGAAATCGCGGCAAAGAAACGCGAAATTGCCGCGAAACAGGGCAATACGCTCTCAGACCGCCTCGCCGCGATGGTAACGGTAGCGTTAGCGCAGGCGGGAACGTTTGAACTGGAGCTGTCTTACCTGATCATGGGTGCTTCCTGGCATCCCCAGTATGATGTGCGCGTGCAACTGAAAGGCGAGAAGAGCGAGGGCGAAGTCGAATTGACCTATGTGGGAGTGGTGCAGCAATCCAGCGGTGAACGTTGGGAGAATGTAGGTCTCTCACTTTCGACGGCCCGACCCAGCCAATCGGCGGTATTGCCCAACCTGACACCCTGGTATCTCAACGTGTATACGCCACCGGTTCCCCTTTCCTTTAGCGCGCCTCACGCTGCAATGCCAATGCCACAAACGGCTAAATCAAGGGCCATGGCAACGGCAGGCTCCAATGCCTATCTGCCGCAGCAATATGCCGCCATGGCTCCTATGTCACTGGCATCTAGTATGGATGAGCAAGAGCAGGAAGAATTTCAAGACAAGGTCGTCCAACAGGCTGACGTGGCGACCGCGACGGTCGAACAAACGGGCACCGCGCTGATTTTTCGCGCCGGTCGTTCTGTCGATATCCCCTCGGACAACTCGCCGCACAAGACCATCATTGCGCGCGACAGCCTGCCATGTACGTTCGACTACGTAAGCGCGCCTGTGATCGATGAGCAGGTACACCTGCGCGCCACGATTATCAACACCACCGAGCAGATACTGTTAAGCGGAGAGGCCAGCATCTTTTTAAGCGGTGAGTACGTAGGCACAACCAGGATTAAGACGACCACCCCGACGGAAAAATTTAAAATCTTCCTGGGCATTGATGATGGTATCAAGGTCAAACGACAGCTTATCGAGCGTCTGGTAGAGAAAGGCAATGCTTTGCAAGGGAATATCCGCCGCATTACCTACGCGTACCGTATCTCCGTACATAATTACGCGGCGACCCAGCGCAGTATCGTCATTCGCGATCACCTGCCTGTCTCGCAACACGAGCGCGTCAAGGTGAAAGTGCAAAACATCCATCCCACGCCCACCGAGCGCACCAAACTGGAGTTGCTCATCTGGCAATTCACCCTGCCTGCCGATGGCGAGCAGAAACTCGAGTACCGCTTTGTAGTAGAGCATCCGCAAGATATGCGCGTAATGGAGTTGCCATAAGTTCTATGTCTTGTAAATTGCCAGGGCACTATCTCCTACATACAAGCTTTAAGGAGCAACACGATGCTCCTTAAGCTCTACAGAACGTGCCACAAGTTGCTCACTAACCTCCCAGAGACGTTGCCCAAGCCCCTCATCGTAAGAGCTTCTGGCAGACTTTCTCTCCTGCTTATTTACAAAGTACTTCCCAGTCACCCCTTCTACCTGGGGCGAGGTCGCCAGGTACAGCGTCGTCTGCGCTCCCTCCTCGACCGATATACCCGCCAGAAAGTAAACTATCTCAGTGATAAAATGTACAATGCCTTTTGTACCGCGATTGAAGTCAGAGGTCACCAGACCAGGGTGCAGCGCATTCACGGTCACACCCGTACCCTCGAGGCGGCGCGCCAGTTCGTACGTAAAGAGGATCAGAGCCAACTTGGCCTGCCCATAATTGCTCATCGCTGCATAGTGTTTCTCACCTTGCAGATTGTCAAACGCAATGTTTCTGCTATGTGCCATGGAACTGACATTGATTATCCGTGCCGGCGCGCTCGCCTTCATCGTCTCGACTAGCAGTTCGGTCAGCAGAAAAGGAGCCAGATAATTGACGGCCAGCGTCGCCTCCAATCCCTCGGTTGTTACTTCACGCGTATTATAGACACCGCCAGCATTATTCACGAGAATGTGCAACTGACTGTATTTTTGTTGAAATTCTGCCGCCAGACGGCGCACCTCTTGCAGCAAACTCAGCTCCGCGACCAGCAGATCAACATTTTCATTCCCTGTCTCCCGCTTGATTTCGGCCTGGATCACCTCTCCTTTCGCACGATTGCGGCTCACAAGCACCACCGTTGCGCCTTGCTTAGCCAGTTCTCTCGCCGTGACTTTGCCAATACCCGCAGTACTCCCTGTCACCAGGCAAATCTTTCCTTGCAAACACATCTCTGTCATTCTTGTAAACTCCTAGTATTTTTCCTTGATGAGCTGCTTTGCCAGCCCAGTGGTGATCTCACCTATTTCCCGCGCCTTTGCTTCATCGCCACTCTGCACAGCTTTCCAAAATGCAACCTTCTGCTCCAAGTAGCGCAGATGCTCCTGCTTCTGCGCCAGCTCTTGCTCCAACGCTTTTTTCTGCCCTTCAAAGAGCGCGAGCTGTTGCTCGGCAGCCGCCATTCCATCTTTCAGCAGCGCAAAGTACGTCCGCATATCCTCGATCGACATACCAGTAGTGCGTAAGCAAGCCAATGTCTCAATATTCTGCACATCTACAGCGGTATATCTCCGATGACCACTACTCCTGTCTCGCTTCACTCTCTCGAGTAGGCCAATCCGTTCGTAGTAACGCAGTGTATGCTCGCTCAAACCACTTCTCTGCACCACTTCCTGTAGCGTAAAGTAAGTGAGCGTTTTTGTTTCTGTGTCATGTAACATACCAGTATTATGCACTACCTAGAGTGCTCTAGGTCAAGCCCTTTGTCGCGTCTTTTGGGAAATTTACATACCCTGTTTCCTAATGCCGTGCCATCCGTTATAATAGGCAAGCCGAGCAGGAATCCAAACGGTGGAAACGTGAGGGAGCAGAATGATGACCACACCACAAACAGTCCTTGAACTTATCGAACGCTTTGATCGCAACCGCGGAGCCTATAAATCAGATCAATACAACGAAGCTCGCCTGCGTATCGAATTTCTCAATCCCTTTTTTGAAGCCCTTGGCTGGGACATCAACAACAAAAATGGCTATGCCGAGGCCTACAAAGACGTCATCTACGAGGACGCCATCAAAGTAGGTGGCGCAACGAAAGCTCCTGACTACTGTTTCCGCATTGGTGGCACCCGCAAATTTTTTGTTGAAGCGAAAAAACCTTCGGTTAATCTCAAAGACGCAACCGAACCAGCGTTTCAACTTCGCCGCTATGCCTGGTCAGCAAAACTCCCCTTGAGCATCCTCACCGATTTTGAAGAGTTTGCCATTTATGATTGCCGGGTCAAGCCTGATCGCGAAGATAGAGCAGCCACCGCCCGTATCGTCTACCTACCCTATACCGACTATCTCACGCGCTGGGATGAAATCGCAGCTATTTTTTCGCGTGAAGCCATTCTCAAAGGTTCCTTTGACACCTACGCGGAAGCAACCAAAGGGAAGCGCGGCACCACCGAGGTCGATGCAGCGTTTCTGCAAGAGATTGAGTCCTGGCGAGAAATGCTTGCCCATCATTTAGCTCTGCGCAACAAAACCCTCTCACAACGAGAACTCAATTTCGCTGTCCAGATGACCATCGACCGCATTATCTTCCTTCGTATCTGTGAAGATCGAGGCATCGAAGAGTATGAACGCCTGAAAGCACTGTTAAAAGGCTCACATGTCTATACACGCCTCTGTACCATCTTCCAGGAAGCAGATGACCGCTATAACTCTGGCCTCTTCCATTTCCACAAAGAGAAAGGCAACCTCGAATCACCTGACACCTTAACCCTCTCTCTGCTCATCGACGACAAACCGCTGAAAGACATTTTCAAGCGGCTCTACTACCCTGAAAGCCCCTATGAGTTCTCAGCCTTGCCAGCAGATGTGTTGGGCAAAGTGTATGAGCAATTTCTTGGCAAGGTCATTCGCCTTTCTCCTGGACATCAGGTAACGGTTGAGGAAAAACCAGAAGTCAGGAAAGCAGGCGGCGTCTATTACACCCCAAATTTCATTGTTGACTATATTGTTCAACACACGCTCGGTACATTGCTCGCAGGAAAAAAGCCAGGACTACGCGGCAGCGCCAGCAAAATAAAAATCGTTGATCCCTCCTGTGGGTCAGGTTCATTTCTCATCGTCGCCTACCAGTACCTCCTTGATTGGCACCGCGACCGTTACGTTGAAGAAGGGCCAGACAAGCACCGCAAAGAAGTATATCAAGGCCCGGGCGGTCAATGGCTCCTCACCACCCAGGAGAAGAAACGTATTCTGCTCAACAGTATCTACGGCGTAGACATTGACCCGCAAGCCGTAGAGGTCACAAAACTTTCGCTGCTGCTCAAAGTCCTCGAAGGCGAATCAAATCAATCGCTTGTCGCCCAGCTCAGCTTGTTCAAAGAACGCGCCCTGCCTGACCTTGACCGCAACATTAAATGCGGAAACTCACTCATTGACTCACAGTTCTATGACGCGCTTCAGCAACAATCCCTTTTTGACGAGGATACCCAGTATCGTATCAACGCCTTTGATTGGGTACGCGCCTTTCCACAGGCATATTCAGGTGACGATCCTGGCTTTGACGCGGTCATAGGCAACCCGCCCTATATCCGCATTCAAGCCCTGAAAGAATGGGCACCGCTTGAGGTCGAGTACTACAAAAAAGTCTATCGTTCAGCGGGAAAAGGGAATTATGATATCTACGTAGTGTTCGTTGAACATGGCCTCTCACTATTGAATAAAGAAGGACAACTCGGCTATATTTTGCCCCATAAATTCTTCAACGCTCAGTACGGTGAACCGCTCCGTGCCCTCTTGGCAGAAAATAAATCGCTCTCTGAAATCATCCATTTCGGTGACAAGCAGATCTTTGACCAAGCAACGACCTATACCTGCCTCCTATTTCTGGACAAAGCAGGAAGCAAACAATGTCGCATCGTGAAAGTAGATGATCTTTTAGCCTGGCGCAATACCGGGGAGGCACCAGAGGGATTACTTTCTATTGAGCGTTTCACTCAAGATGAATGGAACTTTAATGTTGGTCAAGAAAAAGCACTGTTTGAACAGTTGAGTAAATTTCCAAACAAACTAAAGGATGTAGCATCAATCTTTGTTGGCCTACAAACGAGTTCTGATAAGATTTACGTGCTGAAAGAAGTCGCTCCACCAAATGATGGTTTCGTCCAGGTAAAAGATAAGGATGGCATTCCGTGGACGCTCGAACAAGAGATGCTTAGGCCTTTTCTTAATCATATAACCGTTTCCACATTTGAAAAGCCTATCTCACAACACTGGCTTATTTTCCCTTATTATTTGACGAACGATAAAAAGGCTGAGTTGATACCACCTGATAAAATGTCTAAGGATTATCCGAAAATTTGGGATTATCTGAAGAGTAAAGAAAACCTGCTCAAGGATCGTGAAGGAGGTAAGTGGAGACATGCGCAATGGTATGCATTTGGACGAACACAAAACTTAACGCAAATGAATGATCCTAAGTTAATCATTCAGGTTATATCAAAAACTGGCAAGTATGCCTATGATCAAGATGGAATTTATTTCACTGGTGGCGGTAATGGACCTTATTATGGAGTACGGTGGTCAGACGCGAATAATCCTCACTTCTTGCACTATCTTCAAGGGTTGCTTACCTCTCGTCTCCTTGATGCATTTCTGTACAGTGTAAGCAGTCCGTTTCGTGGAGGGTACTGGTCATACGGAAAGCGCTTTATTGAACAGCTTCCCATCCGTACCATAAACTTCTCCGACCCTACTGACAAAGCTTACCATGACCAAGTAGTGGAACTCGTCGAACAGATGCTGTCTCTGCATCGCCGACTGGCAGAAGCAAGAATGCCTCGCGACAAGACCATCCTACAACGTCAAATTGACGCCACAGACCACCAGATTGATAAACTGGTCTACGAACTGTATGGCTTGACGGAGGAGGAGATTAAAATGGTGGAAGGGAAGCTACAAAGTTGATGCAAAGAGTATAGAAGATAATCCAGACAAAGGCATCACCCCAAATCTTCCTTCTTTCGGGACTTTCGGGTAAACCAAAAAGCCCTGTCGTAAGTTTCAGCCTGCTTGCGGTACGCAACCGATTTAGGGTAGTATAATGTATGTTCCAAAACGACAAAAATTCATTGACTTTGTATCTTAAGGTAGTATATAGTTAAACGAGGTTTGCTGAAATGCTTGGCACAGAAACCACAAGCCGAACATATAGTACTCATGAAGTTGCACAAATGAGTGGATTCTCAGTACGGCAGATAGCGTACTGGGCAAAGCAGGGCATTATCATGCCAAGTGTTCAGCAGGCTCGTGGATCGGGAACACGGAGACGTTATAACTTCGATGATTTGTTGCAACTACGCTTTATACGGCAGCTTAGGCATCATGGATGGTCGGTTCAGAAGATTAGGGAGGCTATTAACAAGTTACGAGAAGTGATGGATGATCCCTATGTTTTACAGAGAGCAATTCCTGTTCATGGTGCTCAAACTATTCTTGCAATCTGTAAAACTAAAGAAGGAGAGCGCATCTTATTAGATTGTCTTGACCCTGGCGGTCAACAAGTGATGTGGATTTACTTATGGACTTTGCAGGAAGAAGCACTGTTAGCCACTTCGTATGTTGAAGAAAAAACCTCTCATGGATAGGGATTGAAAGGTCGGTTTATGTTATCACCGGAAAGAAGGGTAGCAAAGTGCTAAACCTTGATCCACTTCAAAATCCTGACCTTCCATATGTGCTATTACCAAAGAATGCACGCAGAGCAGCACTTGATAGTGTTTTAAAACAAGGCTTTACTCCACTGGAACATTTCAATTTGTTCTCCCTTGGAGAGAACCAATCAGTCAAGACGAATGTACTTGCCTTTGCTCATCCTATTCATCGAACACCTGAATATACAGGGATAACTGTACTCAATGCTGTTAATGGCTACGAAGACAATGCACTTGTGCAACTATTGGCAAGATCAGCCGCCCCATTCCATATCATACATCGGGATGAAGAGTTCTCCCTGTGGAGATGTCCTGTATTGGATAAGGTTCCAACTCCTCGTCCGATTGAAGCTCATATTTCCTATGATCAACTTGACAACGTCCTCATTGAATATGAGGCTGATTTGCAACCTCAACGTATTATCGATGTTAAACAAGGGCGCGATACTTTTACTATCTTTCATGATATCCAACCTTTGCAATTATCACTATGGGCAGCAGAGGTAACTGGCAGCTTATTGGTAAAACATTTTGCTGCTACTGTAGCGCGACTTCGTCAACTCTTGAGCCGTCCAACCTATGTAAATGGTGATGAAAGTGATCAACTTGTTACAACTCTATCGATACAGCTTCTGGGTGCCATTATTCTTGCTGATACAGGTGTATTAGGTGATGAGATACGCCTGAATAGACCATCTCTTAACACACTAATGCTGGCAGCAAGTAATAAGTTTCAGCGATATTTCAGATACGAAATGTTTCTAGAAAATAATTTTGCAGCAGATCAGGCGTACCAACTCTTACATCAAATATGTTATGCAGGATTTGTACCCGATATGCTCAGAGAACTGTATAATGGACCCATAGAAAGAGACCAAAAAAAGAGGCCGGGTAAGATACACTGAACGTATGAAAAAACACTATACAGCAAGCTTTAAAGCTCAGG
>JBBQXY010000216.1:0-8040 GCA_038209195.1 Ktedonobacterales bacterium
GTAGATGCTGGTTAGATTGTTCTATTTTTTGCATAGATTCTATAGTTTGCATAGACTCATGCCTCCCAGGTTTTTATTTTTGTTTCCCTTCGACCAGTAGTAGGGCGCATATTGCACTGATGAAGGCTAGAGCTGCGCCAATGAGCATTGTCAGGCGAAAACCAGCGATGACCGATTCGGCAATGGCATGGTGCAGGTGTCCCGAAATGTGCTCCATGAAAATATCTTTCTTCAGAGGTTGATAACGAATATGTACATAGTATCACGAAAACAGCCACGAAAGGTAAAGGGAGGTATACGGCAAATGCCTGTGGTACGTGTAAAAAGTGATGAACACATGGCATTTCCTCAGCGATAGATTTTATTAAGGATGGCACGGTATGATAGAGAATAATACAGCAGGTAACAGCGGCGACACACAGACGGTTCAAGTTGGGGCAGGAGCTTTATCCTTGACAGGTCTGTTGCATATTCCCACACACCAAGAGTTTAAAATGGAAGACAAGAAGCTGGCAAGCAAGCGAGTTAGAGTAAACGGCTTGTCAATACATTACAAGACCTCCATGGATGCCCAAACTAGTAACAAACCCGTCATTATCCTGATTCATGGCCTGGTTGTCTCCTGCCGTTACCTGCTGCCGACGGCGCGGCAACTAGCACAGGATTATGCAGTGTACGTGCCGGATTTTCCTGGTTATGGATGGAGTAGTAAACCACGGCACGTCTTGAATATGGAGGAACTGGCCGATGTACTGGCATCATGGATGGATGTCATGGGTATAAAACAAGCATCGCTGCTTGGCAATTCTATGGGCTGCCAGATTATCGCACAATTCGCGCTGCGCTATCCCGAACGCCTTGAACGTGCTATTCTGGTTGAGCCAACTATGGACCCGCAAGCTCGCACAGCTCGTCAAGAGATTGGACGCTGGCTGGTCAATGTTCCATTTGAGCCGATTTCGTTGTTTCCTATTGTATTGCTGGATTTCTTGCAAATTGGTCTTCCTCGCTTTGTACGCACTTTTCGCTATGCGTTGCTGGATCGCATTGAAGAACACCTGCCCCTTATGCTAGCACCCACTTTAGTGGTTCGCGGAACCCGTGACCCCGTTGTGCCACAGCGTTGGGCGGAAGAGGCGACCGCGTTATTGCCACAAGGTAGACTTGTCATTATTGATAGGGCAGCTCACGATGTAAACTATAATTCGCCTGAGAAGCTGGTGGAGGCGGTACAGCAATTTTTGCAGGAGGACGTTGAGGCTCTTCCGCCAGGAACGTAAGCACGGCAGCATTGAAGCGTTGCGGCTGGTCGAACATGCCCACATGCCCTGCCTTTTTTAACACCATAAATTGGGAGAGGGTGATTTCTTTATGGAGAATATCGCCCAATGATGGTGGAACCAGGGTATCGTCTTCTCCCCAGATAAGTAAGGTAGGCGCCACGATTGCATGCAAGCAATCACGCACATCTTTCGTTAACAGGTCCTGGGCAGCCCGTAAGAGCGTGAGTGGTCCAGCACGCAAGGCATCATAAAGCAAAATGGGGAAGAAGCTCGGCGTCAAATAGCGCAAAGCTACGACCAACGGAATAGCATACCCCAGCAGAGAGCGGACTCTAGGAATCCCGGCGGGCGAAACCAAAACCAGGTGATCTACAACTTCCGGCTGATGGGCCGCAAGCCAGATACAAATATAGCCACCCATTGAATGACCGATCAGATGGGCGCGTGAGATGCCAACCGCCTTCATCCAGGACAGTACCCACAAAGACACTTCATCCAGCACAAAGCGCGCATGGAAGCGGCGCATCGTACCAAATCCTGGCAGGTCTACCAGGTAAACCTGGTAGTGCTCCGCCAGGGACGGCACGTTACGTACCCACCAACGACTGGAACCAGAGAGGCCGTGGATCAGGATGATTGGCTCACCCGCACCCACGACCCGGTAATGGACTATCTGGCCTTTGACTGATATCTCACGCTTGATAATCTCTATTGTTTTCTCCCGTCACAAGGAAAGAATACCGCTCATCTATGATACGTTACTTTTGGGCTGGTTGGGGATTTTCCTGCAAGAACGTATTGATCTGGGCGAGTTCGCTCTCGCTGAGACGAAATTCGGCCGCTCCAATCGTATCTTCAACCTGTTTTGGATGACGACCACCAACAATAGCGGCGGTGACGGCAGGATGCTCTAACGTCCAGGCAATAGCCACTTCGCCGGTTGAGCGGCTATGTGGGTAGCCGATTTCGGACAGCAGATTCGCCAATGCCAGATTGCGTGAAAGCTGGGGCTCTTGGAAACGAGCGTCGTGTTTACGCCAGTCATCATCGGGAAGATTGGCAATACGGTCACTGGTCATCGTTCCGGTTAAGAGGCCAGACATCATGGGAGAATAGACGATAACGCCAATGGTATGTTGCTGGCAAAAGTCCAGCACGCCATTGTTTGCGATGTCGGGCCTAATGAGCGAAAAGGGCGGCTGTAACGAATCTATCGGCGCAATTTCTTGCGCTCGCCGCAACTGATTGAGATTAAAGTTGGAAACCCCAATGTGACGCACTTTGCCTTCGGCTTTCAGCTTCGCCATTGTACTCCAGCCCTCTTCAAGATCGGCGTCAGGATCGGGCCAATGGATCTGGTAAAGATCTATGACATCCACCTGGAGGCGGCGCAGACTGTTCTCAAGCTCGCGTCGTATGGACTGTTCTTTCAAAGAACCATACAACTCACCTTTATCATTCTCGAGCCGAGAGCACTTGGTGAAGACATATGGGCGATCGGCACGTCCCTGAAGGGCCTTCCCAACAACCTCCTCTGAATGCCCCAAGCCATAAACTGCAGCGGTGTCCAGCCAATTTATGCCCAGATCAAGCGCACGGTGTATGGTCGCGATTGATTCTTCGTCATCTTGCGGCCCCCATCCTGCTGCCCAACCTCCACCACCGATAGCCCATGTGCCCAGGCCAACCGGGGTTATATTCAAATCGGTATTGCCGAGTTGTCTCGTTTGCATAATCGTTCCTTTCGTTTCTATCTTTCATACTGATTTACCGCTTCACCGCCCCTTTTATTTATACGTCTGTAGGCTTTGAGTAGCTTCACATGGATATGCTTTTGGCTTGTCAATACTGTACTTTATTAAAGGCCACATATGATACAATGAAAAATAGCTGGTCGCTGAAAATCCACCACACGTGTCAGTAAACGACCCGACAACATCACCGCCTATATTCATCCTCAGAAGGAGTAGAGCATGCTCGAACCGAACAAAATTCGCACACACTTTCCTGCCCTCGTCTCAGATACCATTTATTTTGACAACCCTGGTGGGACGCAGGTAGCCCAAGAAGTGCTACAGCAGATACAACATTATCTTGTCCATACCAATGCCAACCATGGCGGCGAATTTCGTACCAGCCGGGAATCGGATGCTCTGATAGCCAAAGCACGCCAATCCGTGGCTGATTTTCTCAATGCAAAGCGTCCAGAAGAGATCGTTTTTGGCCCCAATATGACCACACTCACGCTTTCTATCAGTCGCAGCCTAGCGCGAACCTTACAGCCAGGAGATGAGATCGTGGTGACGCGCCTGGATCATGACGCTAATGTTGCTCCCTGGCTGCTAATTGCCGAAGATCGCGGTTGCCAGATACGCTGGGTCGATTTTCACGAAGAAGATTGCACACTGGACATGGCAGACCTGGAGCGGCAAATTACCGAGCGCACAAAGATTGTCGCCGTTGGCTATGCCTCTAACGCCGTTGGCACGATCAACGATGTGCAAAAAGCGGTACAGCTCGCGCACAAAGTGGGGGCTATCTGCTTCGTGGACGCCGTACAGTATGCGCCCCACAAACCGATTGATGTGCAGGAGTTGGATTGCGACTTCCTGGCTTGCTCAGCCTACAAGTTTTTTGGGCCACACGCTGGCATCCTCTACGGCAAATATGAACTGCTCGACAAGCTGACCGCCTATAAGGTGCGACCTGCGAGCAACGAACCGCCGGAAAAGTTCGAAACCGGCACACAAAGTTTCGAGGCTATTGCAGGTGTGCTCGGTGCGATGGAGTATTTCGAGTGGGTAGGCCTGACCTTTGGGATGGAACACAGGGCAGCATTGCAGCAGAGGTATGATGGTCGCCGTTTAGTCCTCAAACAAGCAATGGCCGTTATCGCGGATTACGAACTCGAACTCAATCACGCCCTGCTCGAGGGTCTGGGCTCTATCCCCGGCGTACACATCCGCGGCATCACCAGTCCTCATCACCTGGACCAGCGTGTCGCGACCTTTTCATTTACCCGCGCTGGCTGGAGTCCAGAAGCAATAGCCGCCCACTTGGATCGTGCGAATATCAATGTCTGGAACGGCAACTTCTACGCCCTGTCCGTCACTGAACGCTTAGGACTCGAAGAGCAAGGCGGCCTATTGCGTGTTGGCTTAACCCACTACAACACGCAGGATGAGATTGATCGGCTAGTGACCGCAATGATGGAGGCGAGGAAAGAATTATGAACCCTAGACACTAATCAATGGTCATCCAGTAGAATACCAGAGACAACATCTACGTTGTCTCTGTTCCAGAACTAGGGTGCAGGGCCCACGGAGAAACCTATACCGAAGCTATCGCCAATGCTTTAGAGGTTATTGAGCTGTGGATGCCGATGCTCAAACACGAAGACTCTGCTAGACTGTCTTTGCTCCCTTCCTTCGCCTTGCTCCTAACGAGGTGAAACTATCTGATTTAAACGTCCGTACCATTGTTGAGCACTACTTTGATCGTCACTAAAGTAAATTGAAGTGCATCTATGATTGATGGTAGAGACTTGACTATATCAGAACCCCATGACAAGGTGAAAACTATTTTTGTCGTCGAGGACGCGATGAGCCTCGCTGAATTCTTTTTCATATCACACAAGAAACGCCTTATCATGTTTTCATCCCATCTGACAGCTATCAAGCGCTAAAAATCATTCAAAATCTCAAACTTGACCTCGAAATTGAGGAACAGCATCTTCATATTTCCGAGCAAACCGTTTGACCTTGATGTCCTGCTCATAACCGTCGAACAGATGCTTTCCTGACACGTCTTTTACCCTCATCAGTGCCTATGTTAAGACTGAGGGTATGTACACCCTACCCACCCAGTGTGATCGATTCTTCTATAGGTCACACTCCTTCGCGCTACCCAGAGGAAAAATCCAGTCGCTGACTTGCCGGAAGCATTACGATTTCATGCGGAAAAAATGAGGTGAGCATTTGTTAAGCATTTCAAACGACGCTTCTTCTGACCAACTGAGCGATGAAGACATTATCCAGGCACTTGCTCTTGGAAATGTGTGGGCCATGGATGTACTCTACCAACGCTATGCGAAAGTGTCATATGCATTATGCTACCATTTCGTTGTTGATAATGAAGACGCACAAAATATCACGCAAGAAGCTTTTCTGGCGATTTGGCGACACGCGAGCACATATTCTCCGAAAATAGGCTCGGTGCAATCATGGCTCATCTCCATTGTGCGAAATAAAGCCATTGATTATGTCCGTATTCTCAGTCACCGTTCCAACATCCAGGTGATTTCGGTGAATACCATACGTGAAGAACAACACCCCGTTCTGCCCGATAGTTGGGATGAAGCATGGCAGTCGATCGTGAGCACTCAGATACGGACCGCACTTCTGCTCATACCCACTGAACAGCAGATGGTGATTGTCCTCGCCTATTTTCAAGGATGGACCCACGCCGAGATTGCCAAGACGTATGGGCTTCCAATAGGAACTGTGAAAGGGCGCATTCGTCAAGGTCTCCTCCACTTAAAGCGAGCTTTAGTACTCATGGGGATAGACGAAACTTGATCTACTTTCTTCTTCTCAGCAATGAAAGAGAATGTATTTAGAATGGCGCGGTTTACTCTAATTGATACTAGTACCAATAAGAACACCGACAATTCAGGAACCTTGCCTTGTTAGACATCATAGCTAACAATGAACGAGAAGGGTCAATAATTACCAATATTTGGGCAGATATTCAACCATTGCATGATGGAGCAGCAAAGTGAAGCAGAGTGAAGGACAACAGCCAGCGTTAGAGTTCTAACGTCTTACCATTTTCCTCAGAACAGCGCAAAAAGAGACTCAGGGTTTAAACTCTGAATCTCTTTTTGTCTTCTAGAGGGCATTGCAACCCCCAAAAAGTTACAGCAATTTATACAGCAACGCCAGCGAAAAACCACGCTATGCAGTGCTATGAGATACACAAAATGAAGGATTTCAAGCACAAAAAAGACAACAGCTACACTCTATCAACAGGGTTTGACTAATGCACCATCCTTACTGTATACTCAGCAATGATAGCAAAGACCATGAAAAAATGCTATCATTGGCCATACACAGCAAACAAAAATGTGTTAAACCACACACGCCACAAACATGAGCAAACGTCTAAAGAAAGAGAGCTTTGAACTAGTATTTCCATCTTGATTTCCGCGGCTCGCTCAGCGGCTTCTTACGCAACGTCAAACCAAACCAGTAGCGTTTGCCTTTTCGGCTCGACTGATACCCACGGCGTTGCATTTCTAAAGAGAAAACATGAAAGGATGCTTCGCCAATCCAATGATGCGATGCCTGCGCCCAGAATATGCGAAACTTCTCAAAAAGTGCCAGTTGGGTCACTGACAGATCAGCACCCTGGTAACACCATTCCTCTAGAAACTGATCAACAATCTCAGCAAAATTATCTGTCTCATTCATTACTTCGTTCTACGTCTGCTACCAACGTTTAGATGGGTATGGAAAGCATTCCTTCCTGGCATAGCACGAGCACGAGTAAAGTACGCTTCATGTGAGCACAGAAAAAATATCAGTGAACGAGAGCGAACAGACAGTTGAAATTGAATTTATCGAATTGCTGTCAAATTCATCCAACTTCTGATAGCAATACAATTTTCGCAGATGAGCTATATTTAGCTATCACAAGCAGCCAATGTCCCAAATGGAACCAGCCGTCAAATGAAAACTTTATGCTCTTTGAGCATATTAACCCTCTTGTACATCTTCGCTCTCTAGTGCACTGATCTGTAGGTTCAACCACTGTCGTCGTCGGGAAAGCCAGCCATGAAGCTGAAAGAGCCACTGCTGCTGCTGCACCAATTCGCTATACTGTTGCGCCAACTCGCTACACTCTGCGTTGAATAGTACTTCTTGCTTTTCGAGAGAGACGCTTTCTTTTAGCGCGAGCCACTCTCGCCGTTGTACGAGCCACTCTCGCCGTTGTTCAAGCCAAGTATCTTGTTGGTCCAACCAAACTTGCCGTTGCGTGAGCCATGCTCTCTGTTGGTTTAACTCGTTCCATTGCAATTCCCACTGCTGTTGTTGCAGCTTCAACGACTCGTGCCATTGTTGTAAGAGGTTGTCTTGTTCTTCTGAGCCAGGAAAACGCTGGTCTTCTTTGCAAGGAGAAGGCCCTGATTGAGGCGCATCCATAGTATCCCCCGTTTCTTGCTCTCAAGAGAGCAATAGAGTTCATCTTTCCTTTCAGCCATCTTCATTCTCAAAGTCATATGAGAAGATTAGCTAATAAAAAGTCGCTCAATTGATAGGAACATTCTAACACAGAATGCTTGGAGCGAGAAGTTTCTATAGGAGCTTGAAGCATTTTCATTTACATACTTCTTTAGACTGACAGCAATGCCCAATAAATTGATAGCAAAACAGCCCTAAAATTGGCGCTTTGTATCAATGTTGGCAGCAAACGGGACGTACATTCTGAAAAGATAATGATACATAGCAAACAAAAAGCCACTATTTACCCACGCCACGAACGTCTACAAACGCCAGCGAACAATGCTCATGGAGTATTCGTTTCCCTCCACATGATGGGGAATGACATAGGAGATTGTATAGTGGACCCAAAAGTCAAGTCCAAAAAGGCGTCTTTGGAAAGATACTTTTCCTCCATTCAAATGATTTTCTCGGAATGGGAAGAGAAGCGTGAAAAAGACGCGTCTCTTCCATTTTTATCGTTTTTGCAGACGTTC
>JBBQXY010000217.1:0-8020 GCA_038209195.1 Ktedonobacterales bacterium
TACAGTGTCGTCAGAAAGGTATCAAGATCTATCATGTTAGCTCCTTTTCTTCGAAAAGTTCTGGATATGCTAACTATAGGTTCCTTTTACCTTTCTTTTCAAACTCTTCCTCTCTTTTCTAATTCACACCAAACGTTTAACGGAGAACCGAGTAGCGATGTGCTGTAGGCATAGAGCGCGGTGGCCCCACCAATGGCACTCGTCAGAATACCACCGCCAAAGAGGGCGAAGACGAAGCCACGTAAAGGTGCGGCGTAGCTGGCGCGCTCACTGCGCCGACGCAGCAGGATGTCGAAGGGAATATAGGCAATACCGGCGATAATGAGAGCGATGGCATTGGCCCAATTCTCAGTTGTTATGGCTATGTTGGACGGAATGGCTTGTTCCAGCAGGTTGAACACTAGCAATCCGATGCCATACCAGAACGAGACTCCCATGAGGGCAGTGGCGATAGCATGGGCTGTCAGAGAGACTGCCACTCGTTCTTCCGTTGTGTGGGCGGCATTGCGTAGCCAGTAGAGGTACACACCGATAACTAATAGCCCCAAGGTAAGCGGTGTCACAATATCGTATTCGGCATATGGGCCAGAGACGCTGGTGGGATTTATGGGGGCGTGAAGAATTGCCAGCAGGAGCAATGTTGCGCCACGGTAAATGCCAACGAGGAGAGCAATGGTGCCCAGGCCAAAGCTGATAAAATGTAATGCGCGCCGTAAAATCGACTCTGTATCTTTGCGACTCAACCAGCCGTAGCTGAGCCAGAACGCTAATACGAACAGCACACCAACCACCTGACTGAGCAGGTTAGGTCCCTGACAGGCGGTGAAGCCACCACATACAGGCATGCCAGTACCTCTACCGCCAAAGAACAGGTCATCGATGAGGATACCAACGCCTCTGATCCATATGGATGCGAGGATGAAGAGTAACACCAATTGTACACCGTAGAAATGGAGGCGTTGGAAGACGAGTGCTGCGCCTGCGCTGGCTGGTACACGACGGCGTTCCCCTTCGACCACTGCCCATACTGCCAGCGAGGTGATAGCTACAGCCACGCCATAGCTGGCACCGCCTGAGTATTGCTCTCCCAGTCCAGCGATAGTGAAGCCGCCTGTGCCCACGGCCAGTGGCATGCTGACGAGCTCGACCGCGTTCAGGAAAAAGGCGCGCACACCGCCATTGCCTGCCGCGGGATCGTTGCGCGTATCACGACGAATAAGCCAGTAGTGCAATCCGCCAAAGATAGCGGCGGTGAGTAGTGCGATGACGGCAAAGACTACAGCCTGTATCGTATTGGCGGTAGTGATGGTGGCATATGAGTCTTTGAAAAGGGTTTGCGCGAGGGCTGTTTGTAACAGTCCATATACGCCATTGGCGGCGAAGAGCAGCATGGCAATAAACACGGTATAGAGGTAAAATCGATACAGTCCGCGAAGCATAATGCCTCCTTATGATTACAGTATAGTTTGGCGAGAAATCTCGTTGTTGTGATTATACTTTTTTTCCGATAAGAGTAGAAGGGTCATTTGACCCATAGAGGAGAGCTATCCTTTGGCAGGTATGTTTTGGTACAAATCGAACGATTTGGCGGGTTTATTCTGGTACAAATCGAACGATAAGGCACTAAAAGAGGCAATTTAGGGGTTGACAACCAACCAATTGTTCGTGTATGCTTCTTAGCAAGGGAAAACAGAAGAATCCAGCAAGGTCGCTGTCGCATATTCTGTCTTATAAATCCCCTACGTGTGAAGAACGAACCATCAAATCGCGGTAGTATTTTTGGAGTATAGCCATGTCGGCAAAGAGTAACGCACCATCATCGTCCGCACTGTTCGCGGATCAGGACTGTGCGAACCGTATGCCCTTTTTCATGCACGGAATGTGCATGGTTAATATGGCAGCTATGGCTACTGCTACCAGCAGAGTAATTCTCGAAACCGACGTCAAAACGTCGGTTTCTTTTGTTACCCTCGTGCTAGCCCTTATTCTCCTTGTGGTTGTTAGTGTCCTTCTTAGCCTTAGCGGCCTTACTGGACTTGGCGGTCTAGTAGGGCTTATTCCAAGGCCAAGGGCATTGCAGGGAGATTAAAAGGGAAGCAACGGCGCTACCAATCCATAGAAGGTAACCTTACGAGGCCCTCCCATTTTTGGGGGTCCTCGTTTTTTTTTCATAGTTTTTAGCTACAGGATCAAAGGAGTTATTATCCATGGTTATGACAGCGAAATCTATTCAAATGCAAGACACTACGGGCGGTGCTGTTGCTCCTGCTGGAACCGAGCAACAGGTCATGGAAGAGGGACGTGAACTGATGGGGAGCCAGATCCTCTGCGAAGCTCTGCTGCGTGAAGGGGTGGAATTGCTCTATGGCTATCCCGGTGGTACCATTATGCCATTTTATGATGCCTTGACTTCTTATCCAACATTGCACCACGTTCTGGTGCGGCATGAACAGGCGGCGGCCCACGCTGCCGACGGGTATGCGCGTGTGACAGGGAAAGTAGGTGTGTGTGTCGCGACCAGTGGCCCTGGTGCCACGAACCTGGTGACGGGATTGGCGACCGCTTTTATGGACTCGACACCTATCGTGGCGATTACCGGGCAGGTTGGCTGTAGTCTGATTGGGCGTGACGCTTTCCAGGAGACCGATATCATCGGGGTGACACAGCCCATCACCAAGCACAATTTTCAGGTGCGCAATATCGCGGAACTGGCGGAAACCGTTCACAAAGCGTTCAGCCTGGCTCGTAGCGGTCGGCCTGGGCCTGTGCTGATCGACGTCCCCAAAGATATCCAGTTTGCGCGCACGATGTATCGTCCAGCCTCTGCCAACACTACGCCTGAACATACGTGGACGGCGGAGAAGCCAGTAGTCTCGGCAAAAGCGATTGCTCGTGCTGCTCAGCTTATTAATGCCGCGCAACGCCCTGTCATTATGGCTGGGCATGGTGTGATTCTTGCCACCGCGTACGATGAATTACGGGCCTTCGCGGAGAAAACCAATATTCCGCTGATCACGACACTGCTTGGGCTTAGTGCGTTTCCTGAGACGCACCCACTCTCCATTGGCATGCCAGGGATGCATGGCCCAGCGCATGTCAATCATGCCATCGGGGAAGCAGACGTGATTGTGGCCGTTGGGTTGCGCTTCGATGATCGTGTCACAGGCAAGGTCAGCGAGTTCGCGCCGCGCGCCCGTATTGTGCATATTGATATCGACGCGTCAGAAATGCATAAGGTCAAAGTGGCTGCTGTGCCGATTGTGGCGGATGCCAAAGAGGCGTTGGCGGCACTGACCGCTGCGGTTGAGCATGGTGAGCATAGTGAGTGGTTGGGCACAATTCGCTCGTGGGAGACCGCGGCCAACGAACGTACACAGGATATCAAACGCAATCAATCCCATCCTGATCCGACAAGCATTCTAGACGCTATTCGGGCGGAAACACAGGGAGAGGCTATCATAGTGACCGATGTGGGGCAGCATCAGATGTGGACGGCGCGCCACTATCTCTGGACACGCCCCAATAGCCACATCACCTCTGGCGGCTTAGGAACGATGGGTTTCGCGCTTCCCGCGGCGATGGGTGTAAAAATGGGCATGCCGGATGCGTCAATCTGGGTTGTGGCTGGAGATGGCGGTATCCAGATGAATATCCAGGAATTGGCGACGCTGCAACAGCAAGGCGTGGCGGTTAAAGTTGCCATTATGAATAACGGCTATCTGGGTATGGTGCGTCAGTGGCAGCAGTTCTTCCACGGCGGCAACTATTCCGAGACGCCGATCACTGGTCCCGATTACGTGAAACTGGCTGACGCCTACGGCTTGACCGGAATGTGTATCACTCGACGCGAGGATGTGCAGGAGGCGGTTCAAAGAGCCATGCAAATAGAGGGCACCGTGATCATTGATTTTGTCATTGAGTCAGAATCCAATGTCTACCCGATGGTACCTCCTGGCTCAGGCATTGGCACCATGATCGAAGAAACTGGAGAGGAAACGAAGAAAAATGACTAACTCGGCTGCGTCCGCGCAAATCGAGGAGCAAGAGGAGCCACAGCGAGCAGGGCAGGAGAATCTTCACCCTGATCGTGCGCGTTCGCACATCCTGGTGCTATTCGTGGACGATAGACACGGTGCGCTTGATCGCATCATTGGGCATTTACGCCGTCGCCGTGCCAACATGCAGACATTTGCCATTGGGCAGAGCGAAATCCCGCATGTAGTACGCATTACCGTTGTTATGGAAGACTCAGAGGTGGCGGTCGAACAGCTTGTGGCGCAGTTACGCAAAGTTGTCGATGTCCGACACATTACCAATTTAACAATGGAGCAGGCCGTTGTACGCGAATTGGCACTTATTAAAGTGAATAGTGTTGCGACACTGCAGCACGAAATCATCGAAATCGGCCATCTTTTTGGCGCACATACCGTGGATGTAGACGCGGAAACGGTCACGCTTGAGGTGAGCGGAAGCGCGGAAAAGGTCGAAAAGCTGGTGAGCCAGTTGCAATCGTATGGTATCCGCGAAGTTGCCCGCACAGGTTGCGTGGCGATGAAGCGCGGTTCTGGAGAGATGTAAGGGCGACTCTGGTAGTCGCCACAACGTACCAATGAAGGAGAACAACTTATGCCAAATGTTTATTACGACTCTGATGCCAATCTTGAATTGATCCAGGGGAAGCGGGTTGCTGTCATCGGCTACGGTAGCCAGGGTCACGCCCATGCCCTCAACATGCACGATAATGGTTGCGATGTCGTCGTCGGGCTACCCGCTAAGAGCAAGAGCCGTGAGAAAGTGGAAGCCGATGGGCTACGGGTCACCACTCCCGCCGACGCAGCCGCGCAGGCCGATGTGATTATGATCTTGATCCCTGACCAAAATCATCGCGAAGTATTTGAGCGCGATATTGTACCAGGCTTAGCGCCGGGCAAAATGTTGATGACGGCCCACGGCTTTAGCCTGCATTACTCGCAGATTGTGCCACCCGCCGATATCGATGTGGCGATGGTGGCTCCTAAGAGCCCTGGTCACATGTTGCGCCGCCTCTTTACCGAGGGCGTTGGCGTTCCTGCCCTCTGGGCTGTCCATCAGGATGCCACCGGCAATGCCGAGGCACTGACTCTGGCCTATGCCCGCGCCATTGGCTGTACCAGGGCGGGAGTCCTGCACACTACCATTGCGGAAGAGACCGAGACTGATCTTTTTGGTGAGCAGGCCGTGCTTTGCGGTGGCGTCACCGCGCTCATCCGTGCAGGTTTTGAGACGCTGGTGGAGGCTGGCTATCAGCCTGAGGTGGCATATTTTGAATGTATGCACGAGATGAAACTGATTGTAGACCTGATGTACCAGGGCGGAATGAGCTATATGCGCTACTCCATCAGCGATACCGCCGAGTTTGGCGATTATGTTTCCGGCCCGCGCATTATCGACGACCGCGCCCGCGAAGAGATGCGTCGCATTCTGCACGAGATTCAGGATGGTACATTTGCCACGCGCTGGATACTAGAAAACCAGGCTGGACGTCCCAGCTTCATGGCGATGCGCCGTTCCAACGCGCAGCACCAGATTGAACATGTTGGTCGGGACTTGCGTGCGATGATGCCCTGGCTGAATGCACCTACGAAGAAACCTGAAATCGCAGAAACAACCAAGTAACCAAGTAACCAAGTAACCAAGCAAGCGAGCAAGAAGGAATAAAGTCATGGCGAACCCTACGAACATGCGGATTTTTGATACCACGTTGCGTGATGGCGAACAATCACCAGGAGCAGCGATGACCACGGAAGAGAAGGTGGAGGTTGCGAAGCAGCTTGTACGTTTGAACGTGGATACCATCGAGGCCGGTTTTCCGGCGGCTACTCCGGGCGATCTGGCGGCAGTGAGAGAAATTGTCCGGAACACTCGTGGCGTCGCCATTGCTGCCCTGGCTCGTGCCAACACCCGTGACATTACTGTCGCGTGGGAAGCTATTCGTGATGCTGAAAATCCAGTGATCCACGTGTTTATTGCTACCTCTGAAATCCATCTCAAGCATCGGCTGAGAATGAACCAGGAAGAGGTGCTGCATCAGGTGGGGGCAATGGTGACTCACGCGCGGAACCTCTGTCCTAGCGTTGAGTTTTCTGCGGCAGATGCGACCCGAACGGATTGGGAGTATCTCTGTCGCGTCTTTGAAGTAGCAATTAAAGCGGGAGCCAGTACCATCAATATTCCTGACACGGTGGGTTACACGCTGCCGCACGAGTATGGAGCTCTGTTCCACCACTTGCGCGAACGGGTGCCGGGGATGAATGAGGTGGTCATGAGTGCCCATTGTCACAATGACCTGGGTATGGCTACCGCGAATACGCTGGCCGCTATTAGCGCGGGTGCGCGTCAGGTCGAGGTGACTGTCAATGGCTTGGGCGAGCGTGCTGGCAACACCGCGCTGGAAGAAGTGGTGATGGCACTGCGCACACGACCAGAGGTGTTCGGCAATGTTGACACGCGAGTCAACGCGCTGGAAATATTACCCACCAGTCAGCTTGTAAGCGACTTGACAGGCATTGTTGTACAGCCCAATAAAGCGGTGGTCGGGTCGAATGCTTTTGCCCACGAGGCTGGTATGCATCAAGATGGCATGCTTGCCAATCGTATGACCTACGAGATCATGACTCCCCAATCGGTAGGCGGGACTGATACGAAACTGGTGTTAGGTAAACACTCCGGTCGTCATGGCCTGGATGCACGTTTACGCCAGTTGGGACATAAACTCAACGGGGAAGAATTGAAAATTGCGTATCGACGCTTTCTCATCATGGCGAATCGGAAGAAACAGCTTACCGATGCTGATCTGATCTATATCGTCGAGAGCGGAATTGAGACTCCGGCCGCCGTTTGATTTTTTTAAGGCAACCAAGGAGCAAATTTGTGACCCAAACGCAATCATCTGATCTACAACAAGACGCGGCTACAGCAGAGGCCGCTAAAAAATCTGCTATGGGTTCTGACGAGGGCTATGCCTACTTCGAGGGGCATATTGTGCCAATGGGCGAGGCGAAGGTGAGCGTGGCGACCCACGCTTTGCAGTATGGCACCGCCTGTTTTGAAGGCATTCGTGGCTATTGGAATGCCGAGCATGAACAGCTTTACCTGTTGAAGTTGCGTGAGCACTATCAACGCATGGCGAATTCCTGGAATGTTTTGCGCATACAACCCAAAGAAACGATTGACGACTTGTGCCGTATCACCGTCGAATTGGTGCGTAAGCACGGCTATCACAGTGATGTCTATGTGCGCCCATTGGCCTATAAGGCGTCGCGCACCATCAAGCTTATGCTCACGTCCCTGGAAGATGCCATCGCCATCTATACCTTTCCGATGGGCAACTACGTGGATATCAGTGCTGGCCTCAGCGTTTGCACTTCGTCCTGGCGCCGTGCCAACAGTAACGCGATGCCCATTCGCGCCAAGGTGACGGGTGCCTATATCAATAGCGCACTGGCCGTTGATGATGCCAATGCCGCCGGTTTTGACGAGGCCATTATGCTCACCAATGATGGCACCGTTTCGGAGGGCAGTTCTTGCAATCTTTTTATCTTGCGCAATGGCAAACTTTCAACTCCGGCCATCTCGGAAGATATCCTGGAAGGTATTACGCGCAACGCGTTGATTGATCTCATCCAGCGTGAATTTGGCATGCCGGTCGAGGAAAGGCGTATTGACCGTACCGAACTGTATGCCAGCGAAGAAATATTTCTCTGTGGGACAGGTGTGCAGGTTTCGCCCGTGAGCAGTGTCGATCATCGTCCAGTAGGCAGTGGCAAGCCAGGGCCATTTACTATGAAGCTACAAGCACTGTACCTCGCGGCCTGCCGTGGCGACAACGAAACGTACCGCGCCTGGGGTACTCCAGTGTATTAGTAGGGACAGTGGGCAGGGAGGGGTTGGGTGGGGGCCGTGTGCCGGTCCGTGGGGGGGTCTGTCCTCCCGCCAAGGACCGGCACAAGGCCCCCCCCCAACCCGGCGTCCGCCCCCTGTC
>JBBQXY010000218.1:0-7997 GCA_038209195.1 Ktedonobacterales bacterium
ATGCTTGAGCGTATAAAGAATAGATAAGCAAGGAAGGAGTTGTGAACCATGGTTATATCGTGTTTATTGCCCGCATCGGAATTGAACACCTACGACACCGCTATGACGACTGCTGTAACAGCAGTACCGCTAGCTGGCATGTTGACGGTGGAAGATCGGTTTGCAACCATGCCCGCGCTGAAAGCCGTTTCCGCTCCGATCACCACCACTTATCGACCATTCGATGAGGAAGAGCTGCATACCTCCTTTGAGCAGGCCATCAGTGAACGTGTACTAGCTGTCAAAAGGATGTTGAATCAACAAAGCTATGCTCTTCCTGCCACCTCTACGCCCTTGCCATCTTACATGACTACCCCTCGCACAGCAACAATGAAGCGGGCTGCGAAAGCGGCGGTGAAGTTGGTACAACCACGTAGAAAAACGCTATCCCACCCGCGCGCTCATGCCTGGTTGCGCGGCCTCACCTATGCTAGTTTCGCACTGATGCTCATGCTCATCGGCTTTGACCTGATGGGCATGCTGGTACTCTTTGCGCGCTAGCAGTTTTGTTTGGTATACCATCCTCCGCTGCTACAGTACTGTTCTACTTCCCTTTAGGGAAAAGCAGGGATGCAAGGGGCTGCCGCCCCTTGACTGGGTTCTAGGGCTGTGCCCTAGTCTTCTCCCCCCTCCCTGCCGCCGAAGGCGGCTCATCAAATGAAGAGAAACAAAACACTGAAACATTTTTTATGCTCAACGCTCATAATCGTGTATAATAGAGAGACAAAGCATAGCGTTTGAAAAGAAGAGTCATCAGTTTCCTAAACGAATTTGAGGAGAGCCAGTGCAGCGTCAACCGAGAAGAGCACAATTTCCTTTGCGCCCGGCTGGGAGTAGTCCCAATGTTACCTCGGCAGTGGGCATGGAAGAGACGGCGGGGCGCGTGCGTGCCAAGCGTAGTTCGCTCTTTACACAGACGATCATCTGGGTGACAGGATTGATCTGCCTGGCATTATTGCTTGGCACCCTGGCACAGGCGTGGTCCAACAGCCAATTGATGCAACGTGTGCAGATAACCCTGCATCAGACGCAGCAGCAGCGAGCTCACCATGACTCTTTGACAAAGCTAGCAAGCCATTACCAGGACCCGTTCGTAATTGAAACAGAGGCTCGTGAAAACCTTGGCTTTGTTCGACCCAAGGAGCATCCCGTCGTCATCATTAGCTCCGCCAGCTTGGCTCAGCAAAGTACGCCGCGTCCTGTCGTGCAGCCAGTCCAGGAAGGCTACTGGCAAGAATGGTGGAATGTCTTCTTTGGCAACTAGCGAGGTAATTCCTTGCACCAGGGCTTGACACCGCTTGTATGATGAATATATAACGATTTTGTGACACTGTAGACACATCAAGGCCCAAAGATGAAATCGCCGCATATTTACGCCGGACCATTCCTTGTGATTCCACGGCTCCAGTTTTTGCTGGGGCTACTTGGATTTGGGCTCGTAAAGATACGTTTCGTCTATTGAATAAACTTTTTCATTCTGTCAACGGAACGCTTCATGGGTGCGTTCCATTTTTTTATTACAATGAGAGCATCATTTTTGTTTGCTTGTTTTTGTTGGTAAGGAGTAAATTGTATGCGTCCGCTTATAGGTATACCCTGTCAGGCTGATTATCGTGAAGGGTCTGGGCGTCCCATTTATGGCAATAATCGCACGTATGTTCACGCGCTAGAAAATGCTGGTGGCATTCCTGTGCTCATTCCTATGTTGAACGATGTGAGCTTGCTGGAACCGCTCTTAATGCGCCTGGATGGCCTCTTGCTCTCTGGTGGCGTTGATATAGATTCTGGCCAATACCATGAAGATGCCCATTTACACCTGGGCGAGGTTGATCTGCGACTCGACGAACTTGAACTATCCCTGGTACGTTGGGCCCTGCGCGAAAATTTGCCAGTGCTCGGCATCTGCCGCGGCATGCAGTTACTCAATGTCGCTTTGGGTGGCAGCCTCTATCAAGACCTGGAGTCGCAAAAAGAAGAAGCTATCGTGCATTGCCGACGCGAACTGCCGCGCAACACACTCATTCATAACGTCCATGTTGTCGAAGGTAGTCAGATGGAAAAAGTCCTTGGTACCAACGAAATGTGGATGAACAGCCTACACCACCAATCCGTCAAAGACCTTGGTCGGAATGTACAGATTAGTGGACGCTCCGCAGACGGTGTGGCTGAACTACTTGAGGTTTCAGGTTATCCCTTTGTCATGGGCATCCAGGGCCATCCCGAAGAACTCTATAGCAGCGAACCCGTCTGCGCCAATCTCTTCTCCGCCTTCGTCGCCGCCTGTAGCAATCATGCACAAGCACCAGCAATGGTCACAACAGTCCCTGCCGAAGAAGTAACCGTCAGGGGATAGAGTATAGAGTAGGAGAGCAGCATGGGCCTCTTAAGGGAGGCCCATGCTGCTTTATAGTAAAAAATCAGTTATTCAAAAAGAAGTAATGCTGTCTTTCTTCAGCAATTTTCAAATCTTGTGGCTGTATACCATCGGTATCTATACCCAGGATGAGGACCGGAATATCGATGTCTGACACGCCTCTATGTTCTAAGTCCCACACAAATTGCTCAAAATACGAAACACCTGTAGACATTTCTTCCGCAAACGCTTTAACTGGCATGATCTCAACCCCGCAATCAATGACGCCCAATTTGGCAAAGATCGTCATCTTAGCGCACACGTTGTAAACCATAAATGAATACTTACCGAACTGCACTTCTACGCCTAATTTACGTTTTACGAAGTCCATATCTCTATATGGAGCAGACTCTCGACCAGTACGAGCAGGAGGTGTATAGCCCGGTACATAGTACTCTTTTGAATACTCTGCAATAACTTTGTGGTTGGTCCAATTGTGTGTCGAAAAATGCTCTTTGAAGGCTTCATTGAGTGCGTAAGGACTATAGAGCACTTTGTCACGCATCGTTTTCTCTTTGCTTACCTTGGTCTTACATCGTTCAGCATCGACCATTTCAATGACTTGCAATACCTCTTCTAGCTCTGCCCGATGCTGTTTTGTGATCGTTTCTTTCCCGTTGTTAAAAGAGTACACACCTGCAATACGCATTGCTACAATTCTCCGCTATCACGTAGTTTCCACTCAAGTGGAACTTGTGCCACTTTTTCACGTCCCGATGGTTTATGAACAGGTTGACCTAATGGGCGCGTCTTCAATGTGCCATTATACAGTTGATACATTCTTTCCTTCGCGAGGGATATGTACTCTTTTTCTCGCTCTACACCGATAGCCCTGCGTTTATGCATTAATGCACCTAAGAGTGTGGATCCCACACCGCAATAGGGATCCAATACTCGATCATCAGTGTTTGTGAGAGCCAAAACACAGCGTTCGACCAATTCGACTGGAAATTGGCAAGGGTGATCTGTTTTTTCTACATGGTTTGACTTTACATTGGGAATATCCCAAAGACAGGACTCCCATTCTTCCAGCAGAAACTCCCATATATCCGATGGATTTTTGCCTAAAGGATTTCCAGATAGCTGCCCTTTATTGGGGCCTTTGAAATGCCGTTTGCCAGGATATTTAGAGGGTACACGAATAGAGTCAAGGTTAAAGGTATACTCATCGCTTTTTGTAAACCAAAGAAGAGTTTCATAACGCCCAGAAAACCTTTTTGAGGCATGCAGGCCATGCTCAAAATGCCAAATAATTCTATTGCGTAACTTCAGGCCATGCTTTTTAAAAATGGGGTAGTAATAAATATCCAGGGGAAATACTTCTCCGTCATCTACATAATTGCCGGTCTGCCAGCAAATACTCCCTTGGTCCGACAATATGCGTACAAGCTCCCTAATAACGATTTCTTGTTCAGCCAGGTAAGCAGCAATATCCTGCTTGCGTTCATACACTTTTCCGATGTTGTAAGGAGGGGAGGTTACGACAAGGGAGATAGCACCATCAGCTATAGTTTTCAAAAAGGTTCGCGAATCACCTTGATGAAGTGTAACAACATTACTGTCGTTATAACTATCTGAAATAGAAGCAGGGTTAAAATCAGACGCGGATTGAAACAAGGACGAACTTATCATACCAAATACAACCCCTCTTAAAAACTACTCAACTACTCTGATGGACAGTATACCTGACAGGATACCATCAAACAAGGGCTTACATCTATCCTTCACAAGACCAACCTATGTCCCCGCATCCAGAAATTTGCATCAAAAAACCGCCTATGTGGGCGGGTGAAACGGCGATGTCCTATTTTCCCGTGGGGCTGCCCCCAGAGTATCGTCAGAGCTGAAGAGCTTAACTTCCGTGTTCGGGATGGGAACGGGTGTACCCTCTTCGCTATAATCACCGGTTCGCCTGCACATACAGACGGTCCTCTTGACACGGTGTATATTACTACAAGCAGAAGATGTTGTCAATACCCAAAATGGCAAATTTCTGCTTGTAGCCAGAAATTCCTCAAATTCGTAATGAGGGTATAGGGGAATTATAGAAGGAGCATAGTTCTTTCATGACACTTTCACAAATCATCCTGTTATTTATCGCCGCCATCCTCGGTGGCACACTCAATGCCGTAGCCGGCGGGGGAAGCTTTATCACCTTGCCATCGCTGATTTTCGCAGGCGTGCTACCCATTAACGCGAACGCGACTAGTACAGTCGCGCTCTGGCCTGGCTCGGTCGCCAGCATAGGCGCGTACCGTAAGGAACTGATGAAGCAGAAGCGAACGCAGGTGCTTTTGCTGAGCGGCATGAGCTTGATTGGTGGGGTACTAGGCGCGTTTCTGTTGCTCGGCACCTCGCAAACAACGTTTATTCGCCTCTTACCCTACCTCTTGCTCACTGCCACCGTACTGTTCACTATCAGCGGCCCGCTCACCGCCCGTATGCGCCAGCGTCAAGCTGACAAGAATGCCGCACTGCAAAAGGAAACCATAGCACAAGGGCAGAATACGGAGCAAGCGGATGCGGATATAGCCATGCTACCTCCTGATAACACTACAGAAAAACGTACCTCATGGTTGGTATTGGCAGGTATCTCCTTTCTCCAATTCATCATTGCTATCTATGGCGGATATTTTGGTGGCGGCATTGGTATCCTGATGCTGGCCTCATTAGGGCTCATGGGCATGGAGAATATTCACGAGATGAATGCTATGAAGACCCTACTGACGACCTGCATCAACGGAGTGGCAATGATTATCTTCATCGCAAAGGGCGTGGTGGCCTGGCCTCAAGCGATCTTAATGGTCACGGGAGCTATTATCGGTGGTTTTGGTGGGGCCTATTTTGCACGCAGGCTCAATCCCCTCTGGGTGCGCTGGTTTGTCATCGCCGTTGGCCTCACTATGACCCTGTACTTCTTCATTTTTCCATAGGGAAGAACAAACAATGCTAACGTGTTATCGTACAGACAAGATACTATTACAAAAGAATGGATACATGCCCTATGCAAAACGAAATCCAGGGGAATGTCGTCGTTACACCCGGCACTGAAACCGGACACAGCGCACAGACCAGTGACGCGCAACCTTCTCAGCAAGACACGCGACAGCCAAGCGATGGCGGTGAGCATGCTGGTAAATGGGCGGTGCTGGCAATCGTAGCGGTGGGAGTCTTTATGGCCACGCTCGATTCCTCTATTGTGAACATCAGTTTGCCGACGATAGCGCACTCTTTTGGCGTGCCTTTGAGCGGTGCAGTGGAATGGGTGGTTATCGCGTATCTGGTGGTCGTTGCTGGCGTGCTACTGACTGTTGGGCGACTGGCGGATATGCTGGGGCGTAAGCCAATCTGGGCAGCGGGGCTTATTATTTTCACCATCGGTTCCGCTATTTGTGGTGCCGCTCCTTCGCTCGGTTTGCTGATCGCGGCCCGCGCTCTGCAAGGACTGGGCGGTGCCTTGATTATGGCTATTAGCCCTGCTATGTTGACCAGTGCGTTCTCCCCGCAAGAGCGCGGCAGAGCACTGGGCATGAACGCCGTCGTCGTCGCCCTGGGCGTCAGCGCGGGTCCAACCCTGGGTGGCATTATTACCACGTATTTATCGTGGCGTTGGATTTTCTATGTCAATGTACCAATAGGCATTATCGGCGTCATTGCCACACTGCTCGTCTTAACTGAACGGCTGCACCGACGGGGACAGAGCCGTTTTGATCCCCTTGGTGCTATTTTGCTGGCTATCGGATTGGTCTTGTTGACCCTGGGCCTCTCGTTTGGACAGGAATGGGGTTGGTCTTCACCCCAGTTGATCGCTTCCTTGGCGATTGGTGTTGTGGCCTTGATCGCGCTCTACTTTGTAGAAAAGCGCGTGGCCCATCCTATCATCAACCTTACCTTGCTGCATAACCGCGTCTTCCTCTCAGCCAATCTCAGCCTCATCCTGAGTTTTCTTGCCCTCTTCGCGGTAAGCTTCATGTTGCCTTTCTACCTCGAAGAATTGCGCCGTTTTCCCATAGAACAAGCGGGTTTGCTGCTCACGCCGCTACCGCTCACTATCGCCGTCTTCGCGCCCTTCTCGGGTACACTGGCGGATCGCATCGGCACACGTTGGTTGGCCGCTATCGGACTCACCATTGCTTGTATCGGGTTGCTGCTCATCAGCCAATTGAACGCGCAAAGCTCAGTTTGGGATATCATCTGGCGACTGATTGTCACCGGCTTTGGGCAAGCTCTGTTCCAATCTCCCAATAACTCTGCTCTCATGGGCGCGGCACCTAAAGGCCAGCAGGGCAGTGCCTCGGGTTTCCTGGCAACAGGACGCGTCGTAGGGCAAAGCCTGAGCGTGGCTCTGGCTGGTGCTATCTTCACCAGCCTCGGCGGCGCAACGGCTGGCAGCATTCTGGTGACTCACAACGCGCTCTCCACAGCACAGGTGAGCAGTTTGCAACAAACATTTTCCAGTAGTTTCCAAGTTACCTTTATCGTTTGCGCCTCCATCGCGGCGATTGGTATCCTGGCCTCTTTAGTGCGCGGCAAAGAACAGGTGTAATAAGCTCGATCTACTTTTTTTGTGAGGCTAATTGGAATAGTATGAATAGGACAGATCGTCTGTTAGCAATCGTGTTGGAGTTGCAAGGCAAGGGGCGGCAACGCGCCGAAGACCTGGCTGAAACCTTTGAGACGAGCAAACGCACCATCTATCGCGATATTCAGGCCCTCGGCGAGGCTGGTGTACCGCTCGTCGCTGTCCCTGGTCGCGGTTATGCACTGATGAAGGGCTATTTTTTGCCACCTTTGAGCTTCAACACCGAAGAGGCTACGATGCTGTTGCTCGGTAGCGACTTCATGGCGCAAAATTTCGACGCTCAGTATCGGCTGGCTGCACAATCGGCCAGCCGCAAGATCGAGGGCGTTTTACCGGAGAAACTGCGTGACGATGTGCATTACCTGCAAAACAGCATTCGCTTTATCGCGCCCGGCATGGTAGAAGATGAACGCGAGGCCGCGCTGATCCAACAACTGCGCCGCGCCATTATCGAACGCACAATTGTACGCTTCTCCTATCACACGCGCTATGCCCAGAGCGGGAAAAGCGAGCAACATACGCGCGAGGCTGATCCTTATGGCTTGGTCCATATACGCAACACCTGGCATCTCGTGGCCTACTGCCACCTGCGCAAAGATATCCGTAACTTCCGTCTCGACCGCGTAGACCTCCTGGAACTGCTTCCCCAAACCTTCATGCGCCCCGTCGATTTTAAGATGGTTGCCCGCTACCACGAAGAGCCGAACAGTATGGTGGTACAGGTACTGTTCGATCACGAGGTTGCTCCTTGGGTATTGGAAGCTCGCTCCTACTATATGACCTCTGCGGAGGAGAGCGCGGATGGCTTGTTGGTGACATTGAAAGTACGCCAGGAGAGCGAAATCCTGCAATGGCTGCTCAGTTGGGGCCGCCATGTACGCGTGTTGGAACCTGCGTCGCTGCGCAAAACAGTGTTGGAGGAGGCCAAAGCGATGTTGTGCCACTATACCTCCGCATTGTAGG
>JBBQXY010000219.1:0-7901 GCA_038209195.1 Ktedonobacterales bacterium
CTTTGCGCCTCCGTCACAAGATATGGCGAGGCTTCGAGGCGTGAGCAGTGACGAACGTCTGCAAAAACGATAAAAATGGAAGAGACGCGTCTTTTTCACGCTTCTCTTCCCATTCCGAGAAAATCATTTGAATGGAGGAAATGTATATTTCCAAAGACGCCTTTTTGGACTTGACTTTTGGGTCCACTATACATATTGTTAGACACCACTAATCACAAAATGTAAAAAAACAATTGATCAATCTTGGAAAGAGGCATCTTAATGACACGCACAAGCCCCTTGTCTTCCCAGGAACGAGAAAGCAATGAGGATAGGTCAGACGATACCGTAAAACTTCAAGCCATCAAAGCCACCATTACAAAAGAACGTCTGGATAAAGAGATGAGCCAGCTTTCCGCTGTAGGTAATGAAACTCCCTTGCAAGAAATGTGTATTGATCATCAACCTGATGGAGAGGTAACGATACCTGCCTATGCTTATTCCCATGAAGACGCCTCTATTACTGCGGAAGAAGCCTTCATTGCAGCAATGGATACCAAAAAGCTGGTCTCCCTATGTTGGGATGAGCCAATTGACATGCTGGATACTGATCAATCAATCAGCATTATGGTATCTATAGAGTCGATAGAGTCTATCGGGCAGCCAGTAGTGGACCAGCCCACACTTCAGTTGATGCACACTGTATCGGCCCCCTCAAAACCATTCGCACCAATTGCTCCCTCGCGGCGTCCTACCCTTACACGCGGTAGAGCACTATTATTGGCTTCATTTCTACTTGTTATAATCTTAAATGCCTCGAATTTGGGCACTACACAATTTATTGGCGCGCAAGGCTGGGCCTATGTTTTAGGTGGCCCCTCCTCTTCTAGCGACCCTAATCTATTGAAAAATATTGCCCACCTTCTACAAACTACGCCAACGCCAGGCACGAAAACACAACCAACGCACTCAATTACGCCCCAGCAATATATTGATCTCATTCTAAGCCATATGACACTGGCTCAAAAGCTGGGACAGATGATGATTGTGCAATTCGTTGGCCCAGATTATGGGCTGGATATCAGCACTATGATCACACAATATAATGTCGGTTCTGTGTTAATCTTTCCCGCAAATAACAATGTCGTTAATAAGGTACAACTCAGAGGTCTCATTCAACAAATGCAGAACAGCAGTACCATCCCACTGGCGGTGGCAATTGATCAGGAAGGTGGTACGGTCGATCGCCTCGTCAATCTGGATGGAGCCCGTCGCTCCGCAACCGCCATCGGTTTGACGAATGATCCGGCACAGGCGACTGCTGCCGGTGTGCAAGACGCGAAAGACCTCTCATCTTACGGTATTAACCTGAATCTTGCCCCTGTGGTTGATGTGACCAATGTCTATAATAGCCAGATGTACCTGCGCACCTTTGGCGACAACCCTACGCTGGTGACGAAAATGGCAGAGGCTTACTTGCAGGGATTGCAAGAGAGCGGTAAAGTGCTGGGAACGCTCAAGCATTTTCCAGGGTTGGGAGATGTTGCCGCCGACCCACACAATAGTGTACCGCACTTAAATCGTTCCCTTAGCCAATTGGAAGCTATCGACTGGGCGCCGTATCGTTCACTGATACAGCAAGGCAATATTCACGCGATTATGGTTACGCATGAAATTGTGAGTGCAGTCGATGCTAGCAAACCTTCATCTCTCTCTTACAAACTGGTAACGGGCATCCTGCGCAATCAACTGGGTTTTACCGGTGTCATTATGACGGATAGCTTGACGATGGAGGGCATTACCGCCTATTATACTGAAGCACAGGCAGCAGCGTTGGCAATCGAAGCGGGCTCAGATATATTAATGGGAGCCTCCACTCCGAATGATGTTGCCTCTATGATTACTGGTATTCAGCAAGCGATGGCTTCAGGCGAGATTAGCCAGCAACGTATCGATGACTCGGTACGGCGCATTTTGCTGCTCAAGTACGAGATGGGATTGCTCCATATCCCAACACCATGAGAATGCTTCATCCCAACACCATGAGAATGCTTCACGTTGTTGTTAGAAAAAATTACTAGTATTCGCGCAAGAACAAAATGAAAGGGGTGGCGATGCTTCAATCAAGCTCTCCACAGTCAATACAACAGACATTAACGGTACAATCGCCCCAAGAGGCAGAGTCGCTGCAAAAGGCAGCAGCAAGTAGTGAAAATACAGAACAGTCCGCGCATGCCCGGACACAGATTATATCAGCAGATAAACGTTTGACCATACTTATTATCAGTTTGGTGGTGATAGAAGCATTCCTGGTAACATTAGCACTTGTTCCCGCGCAACTTTGGACGCGGGTATTGCCTACCATGCCCAGTGCTGCCCTTGATGGGCCATTTCCGCCTACACTGGCCCCGATTATTACGGGATTGCTGTATATCGTACCAGCAATCATCGGCTTTTTGAGCCGTGGCTGGCAACGAGCGTTGCTTCTCGCGACACTGCCCGCGTGGATTGGGCTAGGCATATTCCTGATTGCGGCAACTTTCAAAGTTGGTGCGTTCTATTTGGTATCAGTAGACCATGTCACTGCCAATGTGAGTGTGCTAGAACTGTTTGCCGCCTTAGGTGCGATTGGCTGGCTTGGTCGTTCTCTCTTTAAACTGAAATAGGGTATAGCCAAAGCTATGCAGAGATCAACACTACGACCACTGCGCTTGGTAGGTATAATAGCTCATAAGCTTGACATAGAGACAATGGAAGAGGACAATGGAAGTGTGGAAAAGAATAAAAATATGAATAACTTGCTGCCTCCTTTCGCGGGAAAAGCATCGCAACCGTTAATTGAATCCTCCCCGATCGTACTGCCAGATGGCGAAGAGGAAGCACGCCTCTTGCTCAAACGCACGCCGGGTAGCTACTTGCTCAATCAAACCTATGGCTTGTGGGTTTTTGCTTCATTATTTCTGCTCACCGTTATCGTCACGCGCAAGTTATCCGTACAGGAATATGGTGTCTATGCCATTGCCATGGCTGCCTTCAACACTATCGCCTACATAGTGGCTCTGGGGTTGGAAGATGCCACCACAACATTTGTGCCGCGCCTCTTCGCAGAGCATGGACGCGCCTCTGCCGCCTCGCTGATCCGAAGACTTCTCTTGCTGCGTATAGGTATGTTGGCAGTGAGCGTTGGCATCATGGTATTAGCTATGCCGTTGCTTGCCACGGTGATTGCGGCAGTTCCCATTCAAGGTTCGGCGGGAGTGGCGGCGGGATTGCGCGATCCCGCCTTGCTCAAGCATATTACCCCTATCGCCATCTACGTGCTTGGCAACGGAATTAGTAGTCTGATTACGGCTGTGTGTGCCTCGCTGATGCGCATGCGCTTCGTCTTTGTTGTCGGGAGTGTCACGCAACTTTTCCTGTTAGGGTTCAGCTATGTCGTTCTACAGCTTGGCTTTGGCACAGATGGTATACTCTGGCTGTTCGCTATCATTTCGCTCGTCAATGCACTGGCCTTTACCGTCTGGCTGCTACCGCTCCTCTTTGCCCGTGGCGCAATCTATATCCAGCCGCTTAAACCAGTAGTACACCTGGGCATTTCCGCCTGGTTAACAAACCTGGTTTCTGGCGCTTTGCTCAAACAAGTGTCGATTATTCTTCTGGGCTATTTCGCAGTCTCCATCATTCAGATTGGCTATTTTAACCTCTCCTTTCAACTGGCCCATGCCGCCAGCCTGTTGCTCGTCTCTGGCTTTGGTGGCGTTGGTGGGGCCGCCCTGGCAGTCGCCTTTGTGGGCAGAAATTATGAACGCCTGGCGCGTTCCTGGCAGGCATTAATCAAGATAGAAACCTTGCTCGCTACTCCAATTCTGGTATTCTGTCTCTTTAACGCCCAGAATGTCGCGCATGCTCTCTATGGCTCGAATTATGATGCCGTGGGACCACTCTTCGCAATCTTCCTCTTCTTTAATATACTTGTGCGTGTGCTTGGTTCAACCGATCATCAATATGCCCTGTATGTGATGGGGAAGCCGCAGTTGGTTGTCTTGAGCCAGTGGTTTGGCCTCGTTCTCGTGGTCATTCTTGGTATTCTCTTCATCCCCCGTTGGGGGCCAGCCGGGGCATTAGTCGCCGATGGTCTATCCCAAGTTCTGACTGGCACGATGATGCTGGCCTTTCTCTGGCGCGCTTTACCACGCAAATATCCACTGGGTTTCACCGCCAGAATGTTACTGGGACTCGTGCTTGCCGCGATTCCAGGTATCCTGTGGCACCCTACGAACCGTTACCTCCTCGGCGTCTCTGGGCTCATCTTCTTCGTTCTCTGCATAGGGCTCTTCGTATTGATTAAGCCCCTGAACAGCGAAGACCTCACCATGGTGGGCAGTTTGAATAAGAAAGTTGCATCCTATCTACAGTGGTTTGCGCGCGCTTTGTAAAGATGCTCTTCATGCATCCTTATAACGGCGTTTCGGTTCGTCCCCCAGCAGAGAAACAATAAACCCCAAGGTATTAACTCTTGCCTTCCCAACGATTGCACTGTTTCGCGTTGGCAAGACAAAACTGTACATCTGATACTGAAAAGCTGTCCACGCGCTATTTTGCGGATTATTGGTTGGCATAAATTGGATGCGAACAGTGACTGATGATTTGCCTTGCGTTAATGATGCTGGCAAGGGAAAATCTTCATCACGCCAACAACGTTGCTGACCCTCACTATCAACGCCCTTGGATGATCCCGCGCTATACCAGGTACCAGCAGGTTGCCCGTCGATGAAGATGTTGGCTTGCTGATCAGGTACGCAGTAATCAAAGGTACGCCGTAGGAAAGCTCCACCATTGCGTGGGTCAAGTGCCATCGTGAAGCTAGCAGTACTGGTCATCCGCGTCCCTTGCGCGCTACTGAGCTGACTATGAACAACATATTCATTGCCAGAGGTAAGCTGGTAAAGTTGCTCACCAGGGGAGTGGTACTGGTGGTCCAGACGACTGCTCGCAGAGGCAGGTTGAACTGTGTCACTGAGGAGTGCTGTTTGTGTAGGTGTGCCGTACCAAAGCATGGTTGCGCGATAGGGATGAGTGCTTTCATCGGCCCCACCATGTTCCCAACGCACGATCAGGTGCCGATTAAAGGGAATACTGTCGGCGATGAGATAGCGGTAGAGGGCAGCCCCATCTTGGTCTGTGCCAGGAGGATTATTCGTACTGCTGGGCAGACCTCCTAGTGGTAACGTCACCTGTTGGCCGCCATTCCAATAATTGCCGCCCAGGCCCCATTCTTCTGTGCCCGTAACAGCTATTTGTGGCGTCTGGCTATCGTCGAGGTAAATACGCGGATCACCTTCAAGCGTGTTATCTGGTGCGCTAAAGTTAATCACTGTTCCCACCAGTTTGCCACTACCTGTCACATCCAGAAAGGTCATATCCTGTCCTGGTGTTGGATGTGGGACACTGGTGTAGGTAGCATGGAATGTTCCCCACCACGCGGGGGGATCGGGAAATGGCTCGTAGCCTATATGCCAGGCAATATTTTGCAAGCGATCGTTGGCAAAGATAGCAATACGGGCCTGGGTTGTAAACGGCATTGGCCAATAGAGGTTAAAATCCATGAAAGTTGCACCATCTCCATTCGCCCCTGCAATCCAACCGTTTACCAGTGCTCGTCCATTCGGTTGATAAACGCCAGCTCCATCGCCAGCCAGGAACTTGAGTGGTGCATTCACGCTGGGGCTACTCTCACCATCCCAATAGATCAGCAAGCGGGCATTGCCAAAGCGCACCATTTCCGAGAAGGGAACATGAAAGGTCAGGCTGCGAATCTGGCTGGGTCCAGTCAAAGTCACAAGGGGTGTTATGGCTCCTGCTACCAGAGTGCTATCGCCGTGTTCTTGCGCGATAGTGTTTGGTGCGATATTACTTCCTGCGCGGTTCAGAAGGGCAGCGACATCGTTGGTTGGTGCCGCACTGTTCCATGTGGTGAGCGGCGTTCCATAGGGAAGTTTGCGATAGAGCGCGTAAAAATTGCCGTTGCTACTGCTCGAAGTCCAGAGCATATGTTGTTGGAAAGGGATAGATGTGGCAATGATACTGCTGCCATGGCTTTCTTGCGGACTAAGCGAAAGAGGATAGGGAAATGTCTGAGCAGGATTTGTGAGTGGATGCGCTTGTCCCAAATCCTGCGTGCCAATAGCCATAGCTGGTTGTCCATCAAGGGAGAGATGCCACGGCCCACCATAATTCTCTTGCATGCGCATAAAGCTAACGATGCCCGGCCCTTGCTGGTCAAATAGGACATGCTCTCCATCAGGCAAGACACGAAGATACTGGCGATTGTCGGAATTACTACCAGCCAGGTCCGCGGTAGATTGACCTGTCACGCGATCGCCCAGTTCTAGATAAGACAATTTGTCCCAGTGCCGATGGGCATCCAAGCCAAGATAAAGCGGTGGCTGTGAACCTACTGTATTGGTAATAGTTGAAATTTGCCAGTATGCTGTTAAACCCACAATTACCACGAGAAGTAGTATAATGAGAATAAGCAGCCGAGTTTTTTTACGAAATAGCATCGCGCTACTTTCTTTCCCTATGGGACACATCACAGTATTGTATCGAACAAAGCACGCGGCGTCATTTCACATAAAGTGTGTCTGGCTAATACGTGCTATAATGCCCTAGAACCGCAAAGCCAGTATAGTGATTGCGCAAATGCCCTGTCAAGTAGAATTCCTGATAGTAGTTCTCTTTGCTTGTAATCCATGCAATAAATGAGTAATATAGACCCTAACCTCTAAATGCCAGAAGTTGGGAGTGAGTGGCAAATGACCAAGCGTATAGTTGTAGTAGATGACGATAAAGAAATACGGGAAATTGTCACCTTTGTGCTTGACCGCCACGGCTTCGAGGTCAGGGTGGCCTCTAACGGCCAACAATTGCAGCAACTGCTCCAGCAGCAACTACCGGATCTCATTATATTAGATGTCATGATGCCAGGAGAGGATGGCTATCATATATTCCATAGCTTGCGCAATGACCCACGTACGCAATCAATACCAGTAATCATCATGACTGCGCACACAGAAGATATTTATGCACGCATCAGTGTAGACCTGGGAGCTGCGCAGCACATGACCAAGCCATTCCATCCATTTGAGCTTGTGGAAAGGGTGAAAGAACTCCTTCAAATAGCAACACAAAATTGAGAGTCAAAATACTTGTCTCTGAGCTTAAAAGTTGGTATCATTACAAGCAAGAGTGTTTTGGCGAGTTGAAGGAAACAATGCATACATGCCAAACAGATACGAACGCGAGATTGAAGAAATTCTCCGCAATTTGGAGAGCACCGACCCGAAGGCCAGCCTTGGGCAGAAATTTGGTGAGCGTTTACGCCGCAAGCAAGAGCCACGCGTAAAACCGCGCCGACAAAGCTTCTCGGCTCCCCGCTTCAAAACGACAGACTGGCTCATCATTATTGCGGTAATCACAGCGCTAATTGCTGGTGGTTACGCCTACGCCAATAATGGAGATGCGACTGTTGTAACTGGAATACTAGCCATTGTGAGTGCGATTTGCCTATTACTGCTCATTCTCTCGCCTTTCTTATTTCGTTCTCGCCAATCAACTCAATCAACTCGCTATGGCAATGTAACGCCCATTCGCAGGAATCCGCTCAGCAGTATAGCGACCCGTTGGAATCTCTTCCTGCTCAGAATGCGCTATCGGCGCAAGAATGGTGGTCGATAGTCGATGACAATACTTGACAGATAACCAGAGGCGTGCTATAGTGCTTAAACATTCGCAAGGCACGAGTGAGGCCACGAACGGGGTGTGGCGCAGTTGGTAGCGCGCCTGCTTTGGGAGCAGGAGGTCCGCGGTTCGAGTCCGCGCACCCCGACCAGAACACTTTATGTAGTAATGACAAGCTAATC
>JBBQXY010000220.1:0-7828 GCA_038209195.1 Ktedonobacterales bacterium
AATGTCTCCGACCATGCCAGTTGAGAAAAAGGTGATGTCGTCACCCTGACACCTTGTCACCATCGGAAACAAATACATGCTCCCCATTGTTCTCATAGATGGAAAGGTAATTCCAGAAAAATGAACCTCCCTTACCCGTGAAAGAAAGTAGTATTCCGACACCTTTCATGTGACAAGCGGGGATGCAAGGGGTGCAACCCCTTGACTGGGTCCTAGGGCTGTGCCCTAGCTTCCCTCTCTTCTCCGCCGCCGTAGGCGGCAATTCAAATGAAGAGAAACAAAGCAGTAGTTTTCCTTTAGATAAATGATGTTTGACCAATGAAAAACAAGAAAGCAGAGAGCATATGAGCGACTTAAAGAAAATGCCAGATTCGTTCTGGAAAGAGAAATTGACCCCTGAGCAATACCAGGTCTGCCGCCGCAAGGGAACGGAGCGAGCCTTCACCGGCGCACTCTACAATAACCACGCCGAAGGCATGTATGAATGCGTAGCCTGTGGACAGCCATTATTCTCCTCGACCGCGAAATTTGAATCAGGATCAGGATGGCCCAGCTTTGACCGCCCCGTAGATTGGGAGCATCTGGAACTGCACGAGGACAAGTCCTTCTTCATGAAGCGCACGGAAGTCGTTTGTAAAAACTGCGGTGCGCACCTGGGGCATCTCTTCGAGGATGGCCCGCGTGACACCACTGGCCAGCGCTATTGTATCAACTCAGTTGCGTTGAATTTCCGCCCTGCCGAAGCCGAGTAACTAGGAAATTCCCTGTACAGTCGTAACGTAGCTTCCCTTTCCACCTTTTTCACGAAACCAGCCATTGTGGAGGTGGGAAGGGAGTCGCTGTATGTTCAGTGGACACATGCTCTTCCTCTACTATTGTCGGGCTCGTGAAAACTGGCAGAACAACAGAGAACAAGCTGCCTTTACCTGGACTGCTCGTGACCTCGATACGTCCATTGTGTAGCTCAACGATGTGTTGGCAAAGATAGAGTCCTAAGCCGACGCTGGAATGTTTGCCCGGCTGGACTTCTGCATCCGGGCCGCGATAGAATTGCTCAAAAATATGAGGCAGTACCTCTTCCGCAATGCCAATTCCCATATCACACACACTGATCATGGCCTCATCCCCTGCTTGTTGCAATGCGACCATAATGGGAGAGTCCGGTGGTGAGTATTTGCGAGCATTGGAAAGCAGTTGGATCAACACCTGGCTGATACGTTCCCGATCAGCATTGACCGTGATGGTCTCTTGCTTACATTCAAAAGTGATTGTAAGACCTGCTCCTGCAATATATGCGTCCAGGACCTGCTGGCACAACTCGACCAGATTGCAAGGAGCCGGGTGCAAAATATACTCGTTGCACCTGATAAGTGTGCAATCAAATAAGTCGCGGACAAGTACGTCCAGTACCTCGTTGGTTGCCAGAAGTTCACTCGTTCGTTGCTCCACCAATTGCTCCATTCTTGCATGGTTCAGTTGCAGAGCCTCTTGTTGCTCCTGAACTTGGCGTCGCAATTGGCGTGCTTGAATGGCCCGGTGGAGCGCGGCTACGAAGTACACACGATCAATCGGCTTCTGGATGAAATCGTAAGCTCCGCCGCGTAATGCCTGCGTAATAAGCCCTTGATCCGCATGTCCAGTGATGAGCAGCGTCGGCACATCAGGGCGCATCTCTTGTATTTTTATCAGGAGTTCCAGTCCATCCATGCCGGGCATCTTGATATCACTCACGATAGCATCGTAATCATGTTCCTGGATCTGCTCGATCGCTCCCAATGCTGTGTCAGATGTATCTACTTGTACACCATGGATGCGCAGTGCCATCATGTGAGGTAGTGCTTGGAGCAGTGTTGCGTCATCATCAACGAGTAGGATATAGGGTGCGTTCATTCTCAGCCTCTTCTCTCTATTGTTCCCAGTTCAGCAAGAGCTATTTTCCCTAACACGATTGCAGATAGCTCCCCGTTTCATTGCTATTACATTTGTATTGTGAGCGTTTCGACCGTTCCCTTCTCCAAATCAATAATGCGAATGGCATGATTATTAGTGTCGGCTACATAGAGTTTGCCTTTTGCCGTTGCTAAGCCTGCTGGTTCATTAAACTGGGCCTCTTGTAATGGACCATCTTTATACCCTGCTATGCCCGTACCCGCCACGGAACGTACTGCGCGAGTCCGCGGGTCCAGCACTTTGATGCGGTTATTGTACGTATCTGCCAGATAGACCTGCCCACCCATGTAACAGACAGCTTGTACATGTTGCAATAAGGCTTGCTCACCAATACCATCAACATCGCCAAAGTCAAAGAGGCCGCTACCAACCAGCGTCGTTACTTTCTGTGGCCCAGACAACGCAATAGCTCGTACCGCGCTCGATTCGCTATCCGCTACATACAAAACACGACTGCCATTGAGCGTGAGACCGTTCGGCTGTGCGAAAAGTGCTTCTTGAAAGTTTCCATCCCGCAATGCTTCCGGGCCAGCCCCGGCAAATGGCTCAATAATACCGCTAGCCAGGTGCAACACAAAGATGCGATGAGCTCCCGCCATAGCGATGTAGAGGTTATCACCACTTCGAATAATATCCCAAGGCGAATTGAGTGCCACATTTCGCGCTGGCCCCTCAAGTGCTGTACGCACCATCCCATATTGCTCACCTGTCCCCGCGATTGTCTCCACCTGCTCCGTCTCCAGATTGACATGGCGCAGCAAGTGATTCTCCGTATCGGCAACGTACAATGAAGTGCCATTGAGTGCCACTCCCTGTGGACGATGAAACTGTGCCTGTGCGAATGAGCCATCAGCCCATCCTGCCACCCCATTACCAATCATATGCCGTATCTTACCCGTCATCTCCATCTCGACCAGTCGATGATGAGAGGAGTCGCTGACGACGATGCACTCAGCTTGAGCATCGACTGACAGTTTGCCTGGAAATGCGAGCAGAGCCTCACTGGTTGTCTCACGGCTAAAACGCAATGGTTGATGCGTGAGCAGCCCCACGGCATCAAACTCCTGGATCATCTCTTGTATGAGCTGTTTTCCCGCTACAGGGTTGATCTCCCCTTCATGTTTGGTAATAACCCTGCTCTCAGGATCAATGAACACCAGGGTCGGCCATGCTCGCACAGCATACTGTTGCCACAGCGTCATGTTCCTGTCGTTGACAACCGGATGATCAATACCATAGCGCAGCACAGCATCGCGCACGCTCTCAGTAAATTTCTCATTAGGAAATTTTGGAGAATGAACGCTAACCACAGCTACTACGCCGGGGAATGCCTGTTCAAGCTCGCGCAACTGCCCCAAGGCATGCATACAGTTGATACAACAGAATGTCCAGAAATGGAGGATCGTCAAATGCCCCCGAAACTCCTTGATGTGCAGTGGGTGGTCGCTATTGATCCAATCCAGCCCACTGGGAAAATCTGGTGCGCGAACTTCGCCGCGAAATCGTGATAGTGACATAATAGTTTTTCCTATTCTCAAAAATAAACACGCTACAACATATCACATCTGGTACAATGTCTAATAGAACAGTTTTTTCTGGGAGGAACCATTGTATGGACATCTATCGCGCACTTAATGCTGATGTGCCGCTCTCGCTTTTCACGATAATGCATCAAACCGCCCCTACTCTTTCACGCGAGGAGTATGAGCGTCTGGTTGAAACTTTACATAACGATGTAAGCACGCAGACCGAGTCACTTGGCAATGAGCTATTGAAGTGGCAGCAGAAGGAGTATCTTGAACAGGCGGAAGAAATGGGGCGCAAACTACGACGACTTGGCTTCCTCTCAGAACACGCAAATATCGCACAGCTACAAGATGCCTTGATTCAAGACTATCAACGCATGGGGAGTCGTATCGGTTCGCGGTCACTCATAGGCATTCTGGGTGCAGCAGAAATTGTTCTTAATGAGGGTAAGCCCATAGATGCGGAACTGGCTCGCCTTACTATGATAGGTCAGCGCTATTTAGCCTCGTTAGGCTTCAAACCTGGGCGTGGCTTGATGCACGAATCGTGCCTGCTCTTTCGCGGTTCAGTACATTACGACATAATAGAGCACTTGGTACGCAACCGTACAGAGCTTCAGCAGGGAAAATATGATAAATCTCTGGCTCAGATTCAGCATATGGCAATCAGTATGTATGATCTGGTCTACCAGACGGGAGAAGGTCTGGCTGCCGAACCGAACGAAGCTGTGCCAATGCAACAAGTTGCCTTTGCCATCAATAAAGGCAATATTCCCTATAGCTTGTTCCTCCGCAATGTATGTAGCATGATGGAAGATGTGGGTGAGCATGTCCTCATTTTTCACACCTCGTTCTGGCAGCGTAAACTTGGCCTGGGGATTGGCAAAGAATTTGTCTTGCGCTTTCGCCTCCTAGCCGGCGAGGAACACCTGCACACCCTCATAGTTGCTCTACACAAGATGGGTTCACAAGGCAAAGAGGTGGTGGAACAAGGAGCTTTGATGGTGGGGAAGCGAATAGTTTAAAGGGGAGAATAGGGAGGATGTGGGTGGTGTCGCAAGTAGCGACACCACCCACATCCTCCCTATTCTCCTCTCACTTGCTGTATGAATTAATCGTTCAGCAAAAGCGAGAGTGCTGGTGCTGGCACCTCGTGATCATCCGAAATGCTGATCACTGCCGTACCGACAGAGAAGAACTCAATCACATGCGAACCCCAGCCATGGCTGCGCTCGCTAATCTGTGTGCCAACTACCCCTTGTGCCTCCAGGCTAATAGCTTCTGCCTGCATGCGTTCCATCGCCAGTTCGCGCGCGTCATACAGGCCCTGCGTATAGTTCGTCATCTCCACATTCTGCCCCACCTGCTTGAACCATTGGCCCATGCCTTGGTGAGCAATATGATAGACGCAATTACCCATCACCATACCCACGGGACGATAGCCCGTGCGCAGCAGTGTCCAGAAATCTTGACCAGAGAGATCCGAAGTGAACGGCATCCCCTTGGCATTACGGAACGACTGACCGTTGCGCGCGCGTATCGCTGTCCCAATCGCCACAAACTCAGCCAGAGACTCGCCCCATTCATGCTGCGTCACTTCCAATCGTACGCCTACAATACCATCTGCCCTTAGCGAGTCAGCCTCTTCCTCCATGCGCGACATTGCTAGCTCACGGGCATGATACATAGCTTGCGTCAACACGGTCATTTCCTGATTCTGTGTCCAATTTGCTCGTTGATAACCAATATGGTAGATGGAACTACCCACAACCAGCCCAACAGGGTCAAAGCCTGCCTCGCGCACCAGCAGAAATTCATTGACACTCAGGTCACTGGTAAAAAGTGCTTTATGGGTCGCGTCACCACGCATAATATTGAGTCGTTCACGAGCATGGCTCGGCAAATCATTGGGTGGCATTTGTTTTGACATGTAGAACTCCTTTTAGAGATGTTTCAAGGTAGCTGAACAATTTGCAAGTATTATTCGTCGCGTATCGTTAGCTCTTTGGTTTCGCCGCGTCGGCCTGGCCGCAAGTCGGTCAACGTCAGCGTGGGCTTAGGCGGTGGAATGACGTGATCTTTTTTCACAGATGTGATCGCCGTTCCAATCGCCGCGAAATGAACGGATAAATCCATGTAATATTGGGTTGGATAGTTTTCGCGTTCTTGTTCGTACTCAATGACTTTTCGCTCATTCTCAATATGCATTCCGACAATTCCGACCGCGTTGAGCTTGCGGGCCATAGACATGACGCGGTTCATTGCCAAGTCACGCGAAGTATAGAGTGCTTGTGTGAATGGCACAATCTCTTGATTATAACCTCCGCCGCTGTACCAACCGCGCATCTGGTTGGTCAGGTTGCTGCCCAGCGAGACATAGTACGAGCAGAATCCGGTTACGACTCCCGTTGGATAGTATCCTGCTTGCAGCAATGTCCAGAATTCCTGCCCGGAAAGATCGCTCAGAAAGGGATACTGCGGTGCTGGTGTGTTTGGCAGACGGATAGCCGTGCCAATGGCAGTATATTCCAGCAAGTTCTGCCCCCACTCGTAGTTCTTTCGCGAGAAACGCACTCCTATCACGCCATGAGCTTTCAGCAGAGTCGCCTCCTGCTGTAACCTGCTTAAGGCTAGTTGTGCGGAATGTTGGTGGGCATTGGTTAATGTGGTCATTTCCGAGGAGGCGGTATTGTAGGTATAGTTGCGTACATACTGCCAGCCGATTTGATAAATCGAGCTACCCATGACCTGGCTCAAGGCAACATAGCCCTTGTTACGCATCAGTGAGAACTCATTGACGCTCAAGTCGCTAGAAAAGATGGGATGACCGGCATCCACCTCTTCGCGCAGTCGTCGTTGCGCCTGCGTAGGTAGTCCACCGGCCTCCAATGAACGACGACTCACTTCTGCCTCTTGCAGCGCGAGCTGTCTACGCTCCGCTTCTTCCGGCGAGATTTTGTTCCAAAAAGGCATAACGGTCTCTTTCTCTAAAAAGCTCTTGCCTGGTTATTGCATCAGAAACCGTTCAAGAGCTATACGAGCCTGCGAATTGTTTGCCGCGACATCAGCTAGAGCACCTGCCAACTCTTCAATCCACTGATCCATAGACACCTGGTCCGTCTTTAGAACGATGCCGCGCACAATTTTTGCGCGTTGCGTCATCACTGGCCCTTGTCGCTCCCGGCTAATGCGGTACTGGTAATCTCCCAGGTTGACCGTAATCTCTTTGACCGGGTGCTCACGAGAAAATAAGCCGCTATGGCGCGTCACTATCGTCTGGTTGGGCAATGAACCCGACAATTTGCTGGCCAATGCCTCCAGAAATGCTTTAACATCGGTACTATCAGATCGAAGTGATGCGGCAAGCATCTCCATTTGTAATGGCTCATCTAAATCATCATGCATCCTTCGTTCCTCCCTCATTTCACTTACGTCATTTTTCTGTATTATAGCATGCGGAAAAACAAGTAATTTGAGTCTTCACAATCTCTGCGTTTATGTTATCATAAGCATGAACGCAGTGATACAATAATAGTAAAATATATGTAAATTCAATTTGTCACTCTGTCCTATATAAGGAGGCACACCGATGGGCTTTTTCTCACGTCTCGCTAACTTTTTCCGTATGCGAGCCAACGCTGCCCTGGATAAAGCTGAAGATCCCGGTCAAGTAATGGATTACTCGTACCAGAAACAACTCGAACAATTGCAGAACCTGAAACGCTCAATCGCAGAAGTCGTCACCAACGAGAAACGACTGGAGATGCAGCAAACACAGATTCAACAACAGGTTACTCGCCTCGACCAGCAAGCCATGCAAGCATTGAATGCCAATCGCGAAGACCTGGCACGGCTAGCTTTGCAGCGCAAAGAAATGCTGTTAACCCAACTCAATGGCTTTGAACAGCAGATTGCGCAACTGAAGGCGCAGGAAGAGAAGTTGGTGACAATGGAGCGCACCATCTCATCTCGCGTCGAAGCCTTCCGCACGCAGAAAGAGATGGTCAAAGCGCAGTATGGTGCCGCCCAGGCACAAGTGAAGATCAATGAATCTGTGACGGGCATCTCGCAAGAAATGTCAGAAATGAACCTTGCCATGCAGCGTGCGCAAGACAAAGTGCTGACCATGCAAGCTCGTGCCAATGCTATGGATGAACTGATCGATCAAGGTACGTTGGGCGATCAGGGCTTATTGGGACCCGGCGCAAACGATCCACTTGATCGTGAACTACGGCAAATTTCTGCCCACCAGAATGTCGAAGACCAACTGCAAGCGATGAAACAGCAATTGCAGCTTGGTGGCCCCAACTCCCAACAACGCCAAATCGTACCACCTTCGCAATAATCTCAAC
>JBBQXY010000221.1:0-7686 GCA_038209195.1 Ktedonobacterales bacterium
GGCAGATGATGTACCTGCCTTGCCGCTTTTCCCGCTTCAACCTGCTTGTGAGAGCAAGGGATTGCTCGGGTGGTTATTTCTTTCGGTCGCGTCTCTGGTTGGAACGGTACTGTTGGTAGAGGTTATCGTGCTGGCCTTTGACGCCCTGTTTCATAGTGGGAGGAGTTGCCCGGCTACCCTCGACCGTATTCTGGCTGTTTCTGGCAGTGCCGGTGCCGCTTCCTTTGCGGGGAGGTGGATTGCCACTCAACGCGCTAAAGCTGCGTGGGATCAAGTCGAAACGGGCCAGGAGTACCAGCAAGATCACCAGCGTCGCCAGGAAAGCCAACGTCGATGTTTTGATGATGATGTTCCCACCAAACAGGTTGAACGTGGTGAGGACCTTGTCTATATGGTAAGCGGCGAAGAAAGACGATTCGCCAATGCCGATGAAGTTGGCACCGAGCAAGTAAATGCCCATGCCGATAAAATACTTCGTCTTAAAGGCACTGGCCGGGCGAGCGGGTACATTAGCTTTGGCTGGCTCTTTTTTCGGCTCGACCGTGGGTGTGCTTTTACCTTCGGTTGGAGCTTTCGCCACAGAGCCTTTGCTGCGGGTAGCACGTGCAAGACGTGCTTGCGTCGCATCTAGCTCCTGAGACGAAGCCGCTGGTGCTTTCTTGCCGACGGTTGAGAAGAAACCGGGCAGACGGCGTGCCGGGCGCACTGACTGAACAGGCTCCTTCTCTGCATCGCGGCTTTCTTCCAGCTTGGGAAGAACATCTACCAGGTCGTTTTCCTTGTTCTCCTCATTTTCTGGCGAGGTGACAAGCAAGGGTTTGTTGCGTCCGGCACGGGCGGAACGCTTGTATGTTGAGGGAGACCGGCGAGCGGGGTCCTGCGTCATTATTGTCCTCCAGAACGGTTGTCGTTGAATTGCGAATTCGCGTCATTATACGGATAATCTTCTTGTTGCTCCGGGAAAAGGTGCTGCGTACCCAAAGGTTCATGGGGTTGCGGTTGCGGCTCCATGCCACTGCCGGATAGAGGTGTTGCCGGGCCGCCATTGGACTGGGGCGGTGCGAAATTACCACTATTCGCTAGCGGATTGGGGGCATTGTTGGCGGGCGGCATGGCTGGATACGATGCTGACGGCTGCATATATGGCCGTGAATATTGCTGCGAGTTAGCGGGGGGTGCAGCCTGGGGCAAGCGCGGCGGTTGCGCCTGGACAGGGGGGGCTTCTAACGCTCCCAATCCGGCACGAGCAATCTCATCGTCGCGCCCCGGCGCATTCCCTCCACTCACCCCAATCCCGCCGACGGTGGCGCCACTGACCTTAATAGGCCAGCCACCGGCCGCCATGATAAATTTGCCCTGCGTCATCGTAGCCAGACTGGATGCAAAGCCCGGTATGCCCGCTCCCCACTGCGCCACTGCGTCCGTCGATTGATTGAACATGACAGCAGTACTGGCCTTGGCTATACTTATGTCACCTGTTGCCCAACCATACGGAGCCATCATTCGTTCAAAGAGGACGAGGTGTCCGCCAGCGTCGACTATAGCAATGCTGACTGGACTTCGCAATTCTTTGGCGCGTTGTTTACTCGCTTCCAGTATCTTACGCGCAACATCTATCGACATGTTCACGCAGTTTGCTCCTTTTCACGAAGACGCTCACATTGTCCAGCGTCTTCCAATAATTCCTCTGCAAAATATTCCGAGGTATTGTTGCAAGTATAGCGTATTAGACCTGTACCTACAAGTAGGGCGCGATTTAATTTAATTGATCAGCCGCACACGCTCCTTGCGCCATTCCAAGACGCTGTATTTTTCGGTGACGAGTTGTTGGGCCAATGTCCGTTCGGAGGGCGTTAATTTGCCGGCGATGAATTCGGCGTGTAGGGCGGTGCTGAAGCCGGTGCGGAATGCTGTGGCGGCATCATCCCACGAGGCATGGGGTACAAAGGTATGTAGGGGCGTGGTTTTCTGGCGATAGAGGGCTAGAGCGGCGGCGCGCGCTTGCTCATCTGGGAAGCGCAGGAGGGAGAAGAACTCGGCTGAGCGGTCAACCAGCGGTAGCGAGCCCTGTTGCAGGAGGGCTTCATCTTTCCAGACCTGGGCACTGCCGATCAGCTTATAGCCACTAGCGGTGAGGTCGGCCTGGGTTGAGGAGGCGAAACAGGCGGCAGAAGGGTTTTTGCTGACATGCTCATCGCTCATCTCTGCCTCCACGCCAAGCTGTTGTAAGGCAGCCAGCAGACCCTGCGCGAGGAAAGCATAGGCGGCGACCACGCCGGAAGGCACACCATAGCGTTTGCCAATGACGATGCTATAGGTAAACTCGTCGCGGTGATAAACGGCGCGACCGCCGGTAGGACGCCGTACCAGATCAACAGCGCGCTGCTGACAGGTTGCGACCGCGATCTCTTGCTCCACGTCCTGAAAACGTCCCAGCGAGATAGCGGGCTGCGACCAACGAAACACGCGTAGCGTTGGTGGCACCGCGCCAGCGATGTGATGCATGTGGATAGCCTCGTCCAGTGCCATGTTCATGGCGGCATCCTGGATGCCTGTGTTGAGAAAACGATAGCGTTCGGGCATAGCGTTCACGTCCTTCGGGCGGCCTGCCACTTGGCGCGCTGATCTTCGCGCACCTTTTCGGAGGCGGGGATATAGCGAGCGATAAATTCGTCGCGATACGCTGGATACGTTCCGTCCATAATGCTCTCACGCAACTGCTGAGCCAGTCGCAACATGAAACGAATGTTATGGATACTGCCCAGGCGATAATACAACTGCTCCTCGGTGCGAGCTAGATGGTGAACGTAGGCCGCGCTATAGTTTTGGCAGGTGTAACAATCGCAGCCCTCCTCCACTGGCCCATGCTCGGTGCGGAAACGAGCCGATTTGATATTCACCCGTCCGTCGCGTGTGAACAATCCCCCGTGACGGGCCACACGGGTTGGCAGGACACAGTCAAACATATCCATGCCCAGGCCAACGCCGATGACGAGGTCTTCGGGCGAGCCAACTCCCAGCAGGTGCCGAGGCTTGGCGCGAGGCAGGGCAGGCGTGACAGAGTGCAACATATCCCACATCAAGGCCTTGGGTTCGCCAACTGATAGTCCACCAATAGAGAGGCCAGGGAAGGGCAAGTTGCCCACGAAGTGTGCGCTCTCCTGGCGCAGCGCGGGTTCAAACGCTCCCTGCACAATACCAAAAAGCGTCTGTTCCGGACGATACTGTTCTTTGGCGAGGAGGGCGCGTTCGGCCCAACGGTGTGTGCGTTCCATCGCGGCCCTGGCCTCGACGGGAGTGCAAGGATAGGGAGCGCAGATATCGAGGGGCAAGATGATGTCAGCACCAAGCTCGGCCTCGATCCGCATCACGCTTTCGGGCGTCAGGAGATGGGGAGAGCCGTCCAGGTGCGATTTGAAGGCCGCGCCCTCCTCGCTCAATTTGCGTAAATGCCCCAGGCTAAATACCTGGAAGCCGCCGCTATCGGTCAACATGGGGCCATCCCAGTGCATAAAGGAGTGGAGGCCGCCAAACGAGTCGATCAGCTCGGCGCCCGGTCGCAACATAAGGTGGTAGGTGTTGGCGAGGATAATTTGTGCGCCCGCGGCGCGTAGCTCTTCCGGCGCAACGCTTTTCACGGTGGCTTGCGTTCCCACGGGCATGAAAATGGGCGTACGAATAGTGCCATGCGGCGTTTGCACGGTGCCAGCTCTGGCCCAACTATGCGGGCATTCAGCGTCAATGGTAAATGAGAAGGGTGGTGACTGTGACATGTGAACAGGTGAACCTGAGTTGTGTGTTTGAACAATAAATAATGTACCTTCAAGATAGCACAGTGATGTGTGATGCGCAAGTGAACCATCCCTCACTCGCAGTTCTATCCATAGGAAAGGGGTAGTTAGTGTCAAAAATACACATGAAGAACGTATAAAGATAAGAAATACGTTGCTAAATTGATGTAAAAACTCTTGCAAATCTATAGAATATGATGTATGCTTTTTTTCGGTATCCTTGAATATCTCGGTCAAACTCGCAAGACATGTGGGGTGTGCCGGGGCTTGATAGCCGCGGCGGAAAGCGTGGGACGCTTTTCGTAAGCAACTCTACACAAGATGGTTCGTCCAGGTTTTCCGCACAGGCCCCTCGCTGGTAAGGGGAGTAGGCAACTGGTGACATCTGCAAGGATATGGACCCGAATTGGAAGGAATACCAACATATCACAAGGAGGTCCCTAGTTGAACTTCGTCGACAAAACACTCAAATGCCGTGATTGCGAAAATGATTTCGTCTTCACCGCCGGTGAACAAGAATTCTACCAGCAAAAAGGCCTGATGAATCAGCCTGGTCGTTGTCCTTCCTGCCGCTCAGCACGACGCAACTCGTCTGGTGGCGCGGGTGGACGTTCAGGCGAACGCGCCCCACGCGAAATGCACGATGTCATCTGCGCCGAGTGTGGTGCGGAGACACAAGTGCCATTCTTACCCAAGAATGATCGCCCTGTCTATTGCAGCTCCTGTTTCGACAAAGTCCGTGTTTCCCGCAACTAACCCGTTGCAAACCCACCACGGATAATGGAGAGAAAGAGGGTGGCTGACCGCGCTCTGAATGTACCATCGTATCGAGAAGTACGTATCAGCCCACGGCACATAGGCATACTTCATCTTTAGCATTATAAAGCAAGGCAAGGCCGAGGGCTGTTCTCGGTTTTGTCTTTTTTTTTTTAGTGTGGTGATAGTTTGATGTTTAGACTAATTTCACCGCTTGCTAGATAGTTGGAAACACTCAAATGACTAGGAATCGGTCGTAGAGGCCCGATTGAGAGATTTATTGCCATGTTGACCACATCATTAAAGTTGTCCCAATGTGGTAATAAATTCTCTGTGCAAATCTCTTGCTCACTGAGACTCTTCTTTGCGCTCCAGAAAGCCAACAGAGCCTTTGTCATGTAATAGGGATAAAACCGTACTGCACAAAATGATGGTCATAGGTAAGGCATTGTGTAATTTCAAGCCTCTCCATAATGGCAAAACTCGTAGCATCAACATAGGAGAAATCTTTGTCCGTATACTTGAAAATAATCTCCTCCGCTCGGCTCTCATCGAGAGGAGTGACACGGATGATAGTTGTAACGCTTCTGAATTTAATTGCCTCGATGAACTGAGCCACAGAGTTTCTGCCTATGCGATTAAGGATAAGGGCATGCGCCTCCGCAAGAACAAAATTTGAAGTAAAGTACTCTGTCTCTTCGTTTGTAAGCCGCTCGAATAGAGATCGTGCCTGGACATGATGAACATCCTTACCATTGACAAGAGGGAAAAAGAATGAGGTGTCAATAAAAACTCGGTTCATTTTTGTGTGTGGTCCAGGATAGCCTGAGCGATGTAATCATGCTTATGTATAGAAATGTCGGTTGGCTCCTCTGACTCACCCATCCCAATGATTTCAAAAAGGCCGTCAGAGCGTGAAAGATGAGGCCCCCTGTTGTGGTTCTCTGCCTTCTTTGGAGTCAGCGCAAAAAAATGTTCTCCATTTTCGATAAGTATACTCTCTCCCCGCTTCTCGATTTCTCTGAGGATTTCACGGGTATTTGAAACAAACTCATCAAATGATATATGTTGTGGTTCGCTACTCATAATTGCTTGCCTCCTTTGAACACCTTTATTATACCAGTTAGCATGATTAAAAGCTAGCATGAGCACATCCAATCATCAAGCAGCGAAATTAGTCTAAACATCAACCCAGCGTAGGGCGCGATTTATCGCGCCCTACGCTGGGTTGAGAGCAATGAGGTGGGGAATGATGAATGGACCGTCACCGTGTCCGATTCGCGCCGATAAATCGGCGGTGGCGGCGATACATCGCGCCCTACGCTGGCTTGAAAGCAGAAAGGTGAGTCATGAACGAGAGAACGCCAACGGAGATGATTCCTATCTCCGCGCTGAACGCGTTGGAGTATTGTCCGCGCAAGTTTTACTACCAATTTGTCCAGGGCGAGACGCTAGTCAACGAATTTGTGCTGGAAGGGTCGCTGGCCCACCAGGGGGTCGATCAGCCAGGAACACAGGTGACGGCAGAGGGCGTGGTGCAGATCAGGCGTCTGTACCTCTACAGCGAAACCTTGCACCTGTCCGGCTTTACCGATATTGTCGAGGAACACTCTGGCATGCTGGTGCCGGTGGAATACAAGCATGGACAACAAGGCCCGTGGCTCAACGACCAGATCCAACTGTGCGCCCAGGCGTTGTGCCTGGAGGAACGCATCGCTGCGCAGCCGAGCGACACGAGACACGAGCGCGTCGTTTCCTATGGCTACATTTTCTACCTTGGCTCGCAACGACGTGTGCAGGTTCGGTTCACCGCGCAGTTGCGAACCAAAACGCGAGCCGCGATTGCCCGAGCCTTGCAAGTAGCCACGCTGGAAACGCCGCCGCCGCCGCTCTCCGGCACGATGGCGGCGCGTTGTCCCAACTGTAGCCTCCTCCCCCTGTGCCTCCCAGAGGAAGTCCACCTGCTGCAATCCCACAAAGGAAAAGCACCAGGCAACCGGAAGGAATAGTGATCCCAACCCAACAACGAAACCACCGTAGGGGCCGCTTTAGCGCGCCCATCGCCGCACCCTGTCTGGGGGACAGGTAATAATCGGCCCGTCCCAGCTTGCCGATAAATCGGCGGTGGCGGCGATAAATCGCGCCCTACAGACCATTGATGATGAAGGAGTATGATATGCCAACACTCTATCTGACGGAAGACTATGCCCTGGTGCGCCGGGATGGCGAGGATTCTTTGCTGGTGCAAATTCCTGAACGGCGCGCAAAAGATGGGGTCACGCCTACGCCGGCGCGCAAAGAACGCATCCCGCTGATCAAAATTGACGAGGTCATCGTGCTGGGCGAGGTAACCCTGACGGCCTCGGCCATGCATTTGTTGCTGGAACGCGACATCGAGATCACCTTTCTGGGCCATTTCGGTCAATTCAAGGGACGCCTTTCCCCCTCGTTCTCCAAGAATGCCATGCTGCGCCTGGCCCAATACCGCGCCCATCAAGACATGACCACACGCTGTGAATTGGCCCGACGCTTTGTGATCGGCAAGTTGACCAATCAACGCACGATGTTGCAGCGCTATAACCGCCGTCAATCTGACGCTGACATGGGGCAAGCCATTGAGCAGATCGGTGCTCTGCTCCACCAACTCGCCACCTTGCCACTGGCACACGCTCACGCGACTCAGCGGCTCACCAGCGGCGATCATCGCATTACGGGTACGCCTCTGGAAACCATTCTCGGTATGGAAGGAGCAGGCAGTGCAGCGTACTTTCGCTGCTTTGGCAAGCTGTTGAGCGATCCCCGGCAATGGCCTTTTCCAGGGCGTGTCAAACGTCCTCCCACCGATCCGGTGAATGCACTGCTCAGCTTTGGCTACGCACTGCTCACCAACAAGGTAGCCAGTGCCGTGCAACTGGTGGGCTTCGATCATTTCGTAGGCTACCTGCACAGTTCTTTTTACGGGCGCCCATCACTGGCCCTCGATCTCGTGGAGGAGTTTCGACCAATTATCGTTGACTCAGTGGTCTTGACGATGCTCAACAAACGGATTCTCACGATGAATGATTTTGTCACCGAATTGGGGGCATATCGGCTCAAAGACGAACGACGCAAAATCTTTTTTACCCACTTCGAGGAGCGG
>JBBQXY010000222.1:0-7528 GCA_038209195.1 Ktedonobacterales bacterium
TCTTCCCGTCTCCATCGTGAGACCAAGATCCCAGGAAGACGACCTGGTAGATAGACCAGAAGTGGACGCCTGGTAACAGGTGAGCTAACTGGCCCTAATGATCGTACGGCTTGTTTCTTTTGCCCATGCTCGCGCGACATGTGCGGTTTGGCAAGGGAGGAAGTCCGTGAAGAGTGGGTGTGATCGCACCCCTCCGCTGTTTCTCTTCGTGGTCTCGGCAAAATTGAGGATATCCTTTTCATCGGTAGTTCAATCAAACAGACGCACGGGGTGCGTCTGTTTTGCGTTTTGGCTCCCCCTCAAATATTTCTTGCCTCTCTTATAATTAATACTTCCGTAGGGCGCGATTTATCGCCGCCACCGCCGATTTATCGGCCTGTGGAGTCGGGACTGGCTCTCATAAGAATCCACCCCAAATAATTCGCTTCAAACCCCAAATTACGTTACAATCAGAATGGAATGGACACATCGGCTGATTGACCGAAAGGAATCTCTCGTGAGTGGAAGCGAACAAGCTGAATTACAGCAACGTCCCGCAACGCGTGACAGCCACGCCTGGCAAACATACTGGCAGACACAGGACCAGCCATGGCGCACCGAGCCAGAAATCGATGCCGAACGTCAGGCATATCTCACCACGCGCCTCAGCATACAACCAGACCTCGATCATGGCATCTACCCCTTCAAAGACATCCCATTACGCCGCGCTGATATCGAATGGCTCCTCGCAACGCATGAGAACGGACGAGGACCGATAGATTGCCACGATGAGCAGCAACACGGACGCACAGGCATAGATTTGCGCGGAGCTGACCTCCGCCAGATAGACTTGCACCACTTGCCACTGACACACATGCTTGGGGGACTCAACTGGAAAGAAAGAAACAGGACGCCCGAACGACGCGACATGGCTGCCGTCCACCTGGAAGGAGCAATCCTCAGTTGGACCCATCTGGAAGGAGCCGAATTATATATGGCCCATCTAGAGAAAGCCGATCTGTACATGGCCCACCTGGAGGGCGCCTCACTGCGCAAAGCCCATCTGGAAGGAGCTTCTTTACGTCTGACCCACCTGGAAGGAATGTCTTTCTTACCCCCCGCCGATCTCCGTGCGGCCTTTTTCGATAATACCACAGACCTCCGCAACGTCCACCTGGGCACTGCTGCCCACGGCTTCGTGCGACTCGCCGATGTGCAATGGGGAGATGTCAACCTCGGCGTCATCGATTGGTCGGACATCACCGTGCTAGGCGATGAACACCGCGCGCGTGCGACTGTCGATGCAACTGGCAAGCACAGGGACAAGGAAACGCGTCTGAACGACTATCGAGAAGCAATGCGTGCATATCGCCAACTCGCGGTAGCATTGCGCAATCAAGGACTCAACGAAGATGCGGTTCATTTCTCGTATCGCGCACAACAGCTTGCAGGCTCAGCTTTATACCTGCAAGGAAAGACAGGAGCCTACATCTTTTCCGTCTTGCTCGATTGGCTCGCCGGCTACGGGTACAAACCAGCCCGGAGTGCCATCGCCTACCTCTGCGTGATCGTCCTTTTCGCCACAGCATATTATTTTCTGGGACAAGAGGTAGACCCACGCCTATCCCCGTTAGGAGCTTTTGTCTTTAGCCTCACCTCGTTCCACGGTCGCGGCTTTTTCCCAGGTAGAATTGTACTAGATGATCCCATTACCGTCGTGGCAGCATTCGAAGCAGTCATCGGGCTAACCATCGAAGTGACTTTTATCGCCACCTTCACCCAACGCTTTTTCGGAAATTAGCCAACAATCCAGAGGCACAACCATGCTCATCGACTTTCATACCCACATCTTCCCACCAGAAATACAGCAACAGCGCGCACACTACTGCACACGCGACCCGTGGTTCAACGAGCTATACGCCAACCCCCGCGCACAACTCGCCACCGCGGAAGACCTCATCGCCGAAATGGACAGCACCGGCGTAGACCGCGCCGTAACCTTCTCTTTTGGCTGGACAGACCCCGGCTTGATCGAAGAAACAAACAGCTACGTGCTGGACGCCATCCAACGTTACCCCCAACGTCTCTCCGGCATGGCCGTCCTCCAGCCCACGGCAGGCCCTCGCGCACTACACGAACTCGAACGCTGTGCCCAGGCTGGCATGATCGGCCTCGGTGAACTCATGCCCCACGGGCAGGGCTACTCCCTTGCCGACATCGCCCTGCTCACCCCCTATATAGAGCTTGTGCGTCACTACCACTTGCTGCTACTCTCCCACTGTAGCGAACCCGTGGGCCATCTCTACCCCGGCAAAGGCAACGTCACCCTACCGGATATCGTCGCCTTCCTCACCGCCTTCCCCGATGTACAATTTGTGGCCGCGCACTGGGGCGGAGGATTACCTTTTTACTCCCTGATGCCAGAAATCCAGCGCATTTCCGCCAATGTGTGGTATGATACTGCCGCGACCCCCTATCTTTACCGCAACGACATTCTGCCCGTGGTAGCGAAACTGGTGGGAGCAGAACGCATCCTCTTTGCCAGTGATTATGGCCTCCTGCGCCAGCAGCGCATCATCGACTATATCACGCAATCTGGCTTGCGTACCGAAGAAATAGCACAAGTCTTAGGTGGCAACGCCCAACGCCTTTTGCAAATAGGAACGTAAAGCGTAATCGGAAACCTGAATACCCGTAGAGCAAGCGTAGGGGCCGATTTATCGCGCCCACCGCCGCACCCTGTCCGGGGGACAGGTAATAATCGGCGCGAATCCGACGTGGGCACGCGCCGATAAATCGGCGATGGGCTCGGTAAACCGGCCCCTACAGACCATTCATACGCCTTGATTTTGGTCTTGTTTGGAATGTATTGGCATCAAGGGCCAAGCATCAGGTCGTTTCAAAATGTAGTGATGCCCCTTGTGGGCATCAAGGGCTAGGACACAACCATCATGCGAGTTACCTCATTGGGTAGTGGCAGCAGCGGCAATGCACTACTAGTAGAGGCGGGACCCCTGGGCCGTACCAAACTGCTCGTCGACGCCGGCATCGCCCCACGTACCCTCCTCGACCGCCTGCGCCTGGCACATACAACACCAGCCCAATTGCACGGCGTCCTGGTCACACACGAACACAGCGACCACATCATCGCCATCCCCATGCTCACCAAACGCCATGCCATCCCCATCATCACCGCCCCCGCCACCCTCGCAGCAATGGAACAAAGCTTCACCACCGGTAGATGGTACACCGATTCTGGCCCCCTGCTCGACCCTGCCCTTGAACTTGCCGCCGCGCAAGCAACGCCAATCAGCCAGGTAAAGATGCCACTACCAGTCGGTTCCACCCTGGTCATCGGCGATATTGAGGTAACATCCTTCCCCATCTCGCACGACGCCGTCTCCCCCTGCGGCTACCTGCTCCACGCTGGCGGCTGCCGCGTCTGCGTCGTCACAGACAGTGGCGAAGTCACCCCTGCCATGCTCGCCATCATGCAACACGCCGACCTGCTCATCCTCGAATCAAACCACGACCGCGAACGCCTCATGCGCGGCCCCTACCCCTATCACCTCAAACAGCGCATCCTCAGCCCCACCGGCCACCTCTCCAACGACCAGGCCGCCGCAGCCGTCCTACAAACCTGGCGCACCGACAGCGTACGCTGGCTCTGGCTCTCCCACCTCAGCCGCACCAACAACACCCCCAAACTCGCCCTTCAAAGCATGCTCACCAACCTCACCAACGCCCAAGCCAACCTCTCCCAACTCCACATCAGCATCCTCCCCCCCGGCTCCGGCCCCGTCTGGGACTCCACCCAACTCTGGCACAGCCCCTCCCTCTGGGAAATGGAAAGCTAAAGATGCACACATACTCCAAACAAGAGCAGTTACGCCACCTGCTCAACGAACAACACGACCATCTACAACACACCATCCCCTCTGACAAACAGCGATCCCTGCTGGCCCTCATACGCGCCAGCAATTGGCACTACCAGGCAACACAACAATATAAGCCAACTGACAATCCCTCGTGGACTCCCGCAAGCGGCCTACAAAAAGCCCTCTCCCTCTGCCTTACTACCCAAAACACCCCAACACCTATAGCTGACGAGGCACTTGACGCGTGGGCTGACACCACCCTACAAGCATGTGCTCAACTTGCTGAAGCGGAAAGCATCCTGGCCTATTGCGACAGCGGTTTCATGCATATGCAGCAAGGCCACGACACCGACTTCAACGTGTGGATTGCCAGTAAAAAAATGCCCACCGAGTGGCGAGAGCAAGAGGACATAGCCTCGTGGACACACTTCCTTGAGCAGACAAACGCACCTGAAATGCAAGCACTTTCTAGCGAGAGGGCGTACATGCAACAACAACTCGCCCTCTTCTTAGCACAAAGGCACGAGCAAAGCCTTAATCAAAGCCTCTATCAAACCACGCCCGCCATTGACAACTACTATCACCACCTTGGCGCACAACACATCAAGAGCATGCCACCCTACAATACCTATCCCGCCTCGGCAACCATTGGAGGCTGCACCTTTGCCGTCTATCGCGATACCCTGGCCGCCCTTCTTGGCATGGCTCTAAAGCAGCGTGATCTATCTCAAATCGCGCTCAATCAACCACCCACCCCTAAACAGAGTCGCGCTCTCGCTCATGCACTCACACAACCCCTCGCAGATACGTCCCTCATAAAGGCACTGTCCACCACACTTGCCCTCCCTCATGCCACCGTTCGCCTTGCCTTAGACGCCTACACACTCGACGCCTCCAACCTCGCCTATCACTCCTCCGTGTTTGCTGTTCCCCTCTCACCACTTATCCGACTCGACGAGCAGCACCGGGTAGCCTCGTTCGCTGGCCTACTCACCAATCCTCTCTTTTTTCTCACACGCGAATTGAAGCGCAAATATTCCTACGAGTACCATACCGCCTCGCAGCTACGCGAAGAAATCTTTCGCCAGGATGTCTATGCCCTCTTCGCTGATCGACGTTTCGTGAAAAGCACTGGACGTGTGGAATTGAAGGGGACACAAGGCACACTCACGACCGACGTGGACGCCCTCATTTTTGACCGCAAAACGGGAGCCCTGGCCTTGTTTGAACTCAAGTCCCAGGACCCCTTCGCCTACTCATCTCAAGAACGTCAACGGCAACGCGACTACTTTTATAGCGCGAGCAAACAAGTAATCGCCTCCAGCGACTGGGTCAAACGGAACGGTGCCAACGCCCTCCTGACCCGTCTCGACCCGACACAAGTTAAGCGACTCAAAGCGCAAAATGCCTACATCTTTGTGCTAGGCCGCTACCTCGCCCACTTCTTCGACGGACCACCACTCGCTACACGAGCCGCCTGGGGCACCTGGCCTCAAGTGCTCCACCTTCTCAACGGCCAGCCCTTTGCCGCCAACGAAGCCAACCCCATTCAATCGCTCTCAAACAAGCTCAGCAAAGACACACCCCTAGCCTTCACAGACCAATCTACACCAATAATCCAGGAGATAATCATAGGAGATAAGCCCATCCACGCCCATTCATCTTTTGAAGCCTACAAAAACAGCCTCCTCTAACAAACATCGATGTAGGGGGCCGCACAAGAGGGAGGCCAGTCATTCTGAGCTATGTAGGCCAGTCATTCTGAGCTATGTAGGCCAGTCATTCTGAGCTATGTAGGCCAGTCATTCTGAGCGTCGAGCGAAGAATCTCTCTCTGGTCAAGCATCGATGGAGAGAGCCACCCATGTCATTCTGAGCGTCGAGCGAAGAATCTCTCTCTGGTCGAGCATCGATGGAGAGAGCCACCCATGTCATTCTGAGCGTCGAGCGAAGAATCTCTCTGGTCAACCATCGATGAAGGGGGCCACTTGTCATTCTGAGCGTCGAGCGAAGAATCTCTCTGGTCAACCATCGATGGAGGGGGCCACACAATATGTAGGTATCAAATGACATGATTAATGGCGGATTTCTGCCAGATAAAATGGCGCAAAACCCCCATCAAACCGCTTGATATCAAGAAAGATAGCTAGAGCTGACCGGCACATAACTTGGCGAGACTTCTTTTTGGAGACTATCATAATGCCAACCGTAACTCCTGCGCTCGCTGATGCATCCAGTTCACCTCTTCCTCAAAAACCTTGATTGCGCCTGTACGGCCAGCCTGTTCGTGGTTGCGTAACGCTTGCTGTAAATCGGTTTCGAAGTCATTGACGATGGCGATGGGATCTTCCCACCCATAGGCGACGCACATCAGGTGAATGCGTCGAGCCTGAACGCCTGCGGTCTGGTTAGACCAATGGCTGACATCCACGTAATTGTAGATAGCGTTTGCCAGATCACGCAGTCGCGTGCCAGGAGCTGCATCGTCCCAATCGATGAAGCCAACCAGGTGTCCACCCTGAAAAATGGTGTTGTGTGGTCCCAGGTCGTGATGGGCAACAATCTCAGAGCCCTGTGAAAGCCTCGATCCAGCGGTGGCATCATGATAGCGCCGGATGGCCTTAGCTGTTTGTTCCAGCAGATCATCGGATAAGCCGGAGCCACTATCGGGCCAAATCTCACCTTCCAGGTAACTCAGGGTTTCGCGACCGTGCTCATCCATCCCCCAAAAGCGCGGCGCGAACGGGAAGCCCTGGTCCTCCAAGAAGACCAGAAGATCATGAACAAACGCGACCTTGCCTTTGGGTAGCCTGCGTACGGTGTTTCCTACGCGCACGATACCAGGTGTCAGTTGTCCACCCAACAGGGGAATCTCTGCCACTAGTTCTCTCTGCGGCTCTGGCTCTGTTTCCATCGCTCGTGTCCTCACGCTCCTTGTTGCGTGCCGCTCTCCTTTTCAGGGATACTTTACGATAGTCGGTTGTAAAGCCAAGTTGAACATAAAAGGCCAGCGCTTGCTCCATATCTCCGACAGGAAAACGAGGAGCAATGGAAATGAGCGTTGGTTGATCGTTTTGGGACGATGACATAGATCGGTTTCTCCCGCGCGTTACTTTCGCTGTGGAATCAGTGCCAATCGTTTCGGCACGAACAGGGTAAGTCGGATCGATTGGAAAAGGGCCGTACGAATGCGACGATACACGGGAAGCCGCTCATCGTTTGAGAGGTCTTCTCCTGGAACATCTTCAATGGACCAGAGCTGACGCCGACCGGCGTTGGGGATGAGCGGTCACTGATCCGTTGCACCACTACAGAGCACAATCCCCTCATCCCAAGAGCGATCAAACGATGGCTCTGCTGTTTGAGGAGAGGGCAGCAAGGGAACATGAACTTCATCAAGCACCTGACGGGTCAAAGCGAGAGCATTGGAAGGAAAAGATCCAGGGGCGATCCAAATATCCCAGACGTTCTGTTCTTGGGCAGCCAGCAGGCTCGCGGCCATCAGTTCACGAACAGAGCGATGGGCACATAAAAAAAGGAGGCGTGTTTGTTTGTCATTAATGGGAATAATTTCTCCCCCGACTGCTATAGATGAAGGGAACACGCAAAGCGACGGGCCTCGTCCTCTCTCAGGCAAGGATACTCAACTTCTGCGAAAGATGCCCGTTTATT
>JBBQXY010000223.1:0-7512 GCA_038209195.1 Ktedonobacterales bacterium
CAGATAGCTCCGGCAACGAGAGAGACTGTGCGGTAGAATGCATGAGGAAGGCTCCTTTTTCTGCGATGATCAAAACTGGACAGTTCTATCTTAGCAGATGGAGGGGCCTTTGTCTCTCAGCAATAATTCACAGACCCTGGGACTGTCGGACTGCCAAAGGTAGCGTAGTATAGTAGGGGCGCACCCTTGCGGTCGCCCTGGTCGTCAGCCAACCAGAGGGATTGGCAATGACGATACGCGGTGCTATACTTTTGAAAGCAAATACAGATAAAGGAACACAGGAGAAACGGAAGCAATGCGACGAATAGCCATACTAGCGGAAGGTGCCTTTGAAAGGCATTACGGCAAAACAGCTACGGGTGTCATACGCTACGGAAAAGACACGGTAGTAGCGGTCATTGATAGTACGAAAGCGGGTATGGATGCCGCGCAAGCCCTGGGCGACGCCAATTTTGGTAAGGGCATTCCCGTCGTGCGCGACATCCACGAAGCATTGACCTACCAGCCCGACACCATCCTGATCGGTATCGCACCCATGGGCGGAGCGTTACCCGCCGCGTGGCGTGGACAACTACTGACCGCCATCGATGCTGGTCTGGATATCATCAGCGGCCTCCATGGCTTCCTCGCAGATGACCCCGAACTACGCGCCGCCGCCGAACGCAAAGGTACTACCATCTGGGACGTTCGTCGTCCACCCACCAAACAGCGCGTCGCGCAATTTCTTCCCCATCGCCAGGGCAGCCATACCGTGCTGATGGTCGGCTCTGATTGCGCCACAGGAAAAATGACGGTGGCTCTGGAGCTTGATCGCGAAGCACAACGGCGCGGCTTGAACAGCAGTTTCCTTGCCACCGGACAAACTGGCATCATGATCTCCGGCAACGGACTACCAGCCGACCGCCTCATTAGCGACTTTATCGCCGGTCTGGTAGAAGAGATGGTGCTCGATTTCAGCAATGAACACGATTGGGTCTTCGTCGAGGGCCAGGGTGCCTTGAACCATCCCGGCTATTCGCCCGTGACGCTCGGCCTGATCCACGGCTCGATGCCTGACGCCATGATCTTTAGCCACATTGCCGGTACTACCGCCATCGAAGGCTATACGTACTGCCCATTTCCTCCCTTAAAACGTATGCTCCAGATCAACGAGGATGCCGTAAGCTGGATTCGTCCTGACCGTCCCTGCAAGGTCGTAGGCCTCGCCCTGCAAACGCATCACTTGAATGAGCAAGAGGCACGCGCAGCACTCAAACAGGCCGAAGACGAGACAGGCCTACCCGCCACCGACGTGTTACGTTTCGGTGCAGGTGTGCTGATGGACGCCCTAAGTGAGCATTTTGCTTAACAATAGAGCATAGATACCAATAGCTACAAAGCCCGTCACCAGTTTTTGATAGAAAGAGGTAGAGGTCGCCCATGTACATAGATGCTAAGCCCATCGAGCTTCATCTTACAACGCCTTTCCGCATCGCACGGAGCGTGCAGCACACATCGCCCAACGTCATTGTCCAGGTGAACCATGAAGATTTCACTGGCTACGGCGAAGCTTCCCCCGCCGAATACTACGGCGAAAGCCTGGAGACCGTGCTGGCCTGTGTATCGCTATTCGCAGGTAATCTTGGCAACGACCCCTTTATGCTGGAAGATGTGATGGAGCACCTCGACAAGATCATTGGGCTAAATCCTTCTGCCAAGGCCGCAGTCGATATGGCCCTCTATGATATCATCGGCAAGATGCTGAACGTGCCACTTTACAAACTTCTGGGCCTCAATCCGGCCCACGCGGCGCATACCTCTTTCACCATTGGCATCGACACACCCCTGAATATGGCGAAGAAAGCTCTGGTTGCCCGTGACTATCCCATTCTCAAAGTGAAAGTCGGCACCAAACACGACCTCGATAATATCAAGGCCATCCGCGATGTCACCGCGGCAGTGATTCGTGTCGATGCCAATACAGGCTGGACGCCTAAAGAAGCGATTAAAAATATCAATGCTCTCGTCCCGTATGCTATCGAATTCGTCGAGCAGCCTGTACCCGCGCATGATTGGGCCGGCCTCAAGTTGATTCGCGACAATGTGCCAGTCCCGATTATCGCCGATGAAAGTTGCGTCACCGTGGATGATATTCCGCGTCTGGTTGACATCGTAGACGGCATCAATATTAAGCTCATGAAATGTGGCGGTATCCGTCACGCCCTCAAAATGATTCACGTAGCGCGGGCGCACAATTTGCGCGTGATGATCGGCTGTATGATCGAAAGCTCGTTAGCCATCACGGCGGCGGCCCATCTGACGCCTCTGGTCGATTATGCCGACCTGGATGGCAATCTGCTCATCACCGATGACCCTTATATGGGCGTCACCGTTGACAAAGGCAAACTGCTCCTGCCTGATGGGCCAGGACTTGGCATAAAGCCTCGTGTTCAAAACACAACCATTGAATAGGCAATGTAGCTATGCACATGGCATGTTTTCCGTGACTTTCCCTCTTGACGATTGTTGAGACTAAATGGTATGGTTAAAATATCCTCAAGCGTGTCCGTAGGCAACATACCAGTAAGCATTGTTAGGAGAAGGTGCTGATCACCTTCTGTAGTAGATTGGGGAGCTGAGTTCTTATGAGTACACCTGTGTCCTCTTTCGACAAATACCGCGTCGCGGCAGTGCAATACGAACCAACGTTAGGGGAAAAAGAACAGAACCTGGCTGACCTTCTTCGCTTAGTCGAAGAAGCTGCTCAACAGGAGGCTCGCCTGATCGTCCTGCCCGAAATGGCAACGACCGGCTACTGTTGGGAATCGCGTACGGAGATCGCCCCACAGGTGGAACCTATTCCCGGCCCCACCACCGACCGCTTTCAACAACTAGCTAGCCAGTATGGCTGCTATATCGCTGTAAGTCTGCCAGAAGTTGACCTCTCCACCGACGTCTACTACAACAGCATGGCCTTGATTGGGCCAGAAGGCATTGTCGGCACCTACCGCAAAATCCACTCCTACATTTCGGAGCCGCGTTGGGCCCGTGATGGCGATCTGGGCATGCCAGTCTGGGAAACCCCGCTCGGTCGCCTAACTGGCTTGATCTGTATGGATGCTACCTTCTTTGAAGCGGGGCGTATTCCCGCGCTACATGGTGCAGACGTCTTGCTTTTCCCCACCAACTGGCTCGACGAGAAGAGCCCTAGCAGCAGTTGGATGGCCCGTGCCTTCGAGAACGGGGTGTATTTCATTAGCGCAAACCGCTACGGCTTGGAACGTGGCGTGCAATTTAGTGGCGGAAGCTGCATTATTAATCCCGACGGCTCCATTCAAAACTACATCGATACAGGTGAATGTATCGTCTATGGCGAGGTAGATCTGGCCCGTACCCGCGATAAACACTGGGGACGCCCCGGCGCGCCACCCAGCGGAAATCGTCTTGCCGACCGTCAACCCGCCGAGTATGTCACGCTCACCCACAATAGCTATCTCTGGGAACCTCTGCGCTATCACAGCCTCTACGAGCTGGGCCAGTTACCCCCTGGACAGCTCTCCTGTGTGGCGATCATCCAGACCAATCTGCAAGAATTTGGCACGCAGAGCCAGGGCACCATCTCACAAGCCATGCGCAGCCTCGTCGAAACACTCCTCAACGATCATGCACCCGCCCGGCCCGACGTATTGGTACTGCCCGAACTGGTTTTACCAGGGCCAGTCCCGTTTGATGAGCGCGAAATTGCTGCCCACTTTCAACAAGGTGCCATTGAATTGCCGGGGCCGGAGACAGCTTCGCTCATAGAACTGGCCAACGAATTTCAAATCAGTCTGGTCGTTGGCGTCGCTGAACGGGAGCGTGGTCCCTCTGGCCCCACGTATTATAATACGATCTTACTCATCGATCCCGAAGGCATCTACGGCACCTACCGCAAGATACATCTCACGGAGCAGGATCGCCTCTGGGCCAGCAAGGGCAATCTGGGCTTGCCCACGTTCGATACGCCAACCGGGCGTATCGGGCTGGCCACTGGTTATGATGTTCTCTTCCCAGAGACTTTGCGCGTTCTGGCTGGAAAGGGAGCCGACCTGGTTTGCGCCCCCGCCCTCCTCGATTTCCCCGACCCCATCGGCCTTCCCCCAACCAGTATTCGTTTCGCGCACCCGGTCGCGCCCGAAGAATACGATCCCACCCACTCGCTCATCTGGCGCGTGCGGGCTGCTGAGCATCACGTCTATCTGGCCCTCGCCAACTGGAGCGGTCAATGTCAGGGCATTCAGGCTAATGGCAATAGCGGCATCTTCTCTCCCTCTAACGCCAGCTACCCCTGGTTAGAAGTCATTGCCGACGAAGGCGAACCCACACTCACCATGATGACCATTGATACGCGCGAGCAGCGTACCGGACGCCGTTCATCCACCCATCCCCTGAATTATGCCCCCGGTGATGTGGCAGGCTCGCTCACTGGCGAACTGGCCTACGATGTTCTTGATAGCATTCCTGGCAATGTGGCACGCAGCAAGCCCTTGCTGCGCAAACGTGTACCATTCTGGTATCTTGACCTGGTGAAAAAAGAGTTCAAATAGCTAGGAGGGGATGCATATCTGATGAGGTTAGCAGATAAAGTCGCCATTATTACTGGCGCCGCCGTTGGCATGGGTAAAGTAGCCGCCGAACTCTTTGCCAAAGAAGGCGCGAGTGTGCTTGTCACCGACGTAGCGGCCCCTGAAGGTGAAGCAACCACCCAGGCCATTCGCGACGCTGGTGGTCGGGCCGTCTTTGTCAAGGCAGATGTGGCGCAAGAAGACGATGTCAAGCACATGGTCAATGTCGCCATTGAGGAATTTGGTCGCGTCGATATCCTCTATAACAATGCCGGTATCATGCCGGAAGATGATACCAGCGTGACCGAGACCAGTGAGCTCACCTGGGACAGAGTCATGGATGTTAATCTCAAAAGTACCTTCTTCTGCGCCAAATACACTATTCCGCACATGGTCAAGCAGGGAAAAGGTTCCATCATCAATGTCGCATCCTTCGTCGCCTTCATGGGCTGCACCGTCCCGCAAGACGCCTATACAGCATCCAAGGGCGGCATGCTCTCCCTCACTAAATCGTTCGCGATCCAGTATGGCAAACACGGCATACGGTGCAACGCCATTTGCCCCGGCCCCATCGAAACACCCTTGTTGCGCAAGCTCTGGACAAGTGAAGAGGCGCGCAATTTACGGCTCAACCGCATCCCCCTGGGCCGCTTCGGCGCACCCAACGACATTGTCTACATGGCCCTCTACCTCGCCTCCGACGAATCATCCTGGACCACCGGTGCCTGGCTCATCGTCGACGGCGGCATCTCCTCAAATTATTTCTAAGCAAGGTTCACAGCGCAGCGATGTCATTCTGAGCGAAGCGAAGAATCTCCGTTGCCGCCGTAGGCGGCCTTTGACAAGCGGGGATGCAAGGGGCGGCAGCCCCTTGACTGGGTTCTAGGGCTGCGCCCTAGTCCTTCCTCCCTCCCCTGCCGCCGCAGGCGGCCTTTCAAAAGGAAAAAAGAGTACAATTGTGTAAGCAAACTCTCATCCAAATTGTGAAATTGTACAGTTCTCCTTGCCAATCGTTTATACTATAATAAGCATGCTAAAACTTTGTGAACCATCGTATTGAACATTGTATTACATAGCAGTAGTATCAAAAAGGAGCACAGCAACAAATGCCTTACAGTACTGACACAACATCCTCATCATCGCAGCTAGGAACGTTCCTAGCAGTCTACGGACTCATTTTTGGCTTGATAATGATTGCCTCCATCGTATTCTCTATCATCATCTGGTGGCGCATCTTCTCAAAAGCGGGTTATAGCGGAGCCATGAGCCTGCTCATGTTCGTCCCCATCGCCAACCTGATCATTCTCTGTGTATTGGCCTTTGGTGAGTGGCCCATTCTACGTGAACTCAACCAGTACCGACAAGCCAGAAACCAGCCGTATCAACAGAACCCCCAATACCCACAGAACCCGCAATACTCGCAAAACCCATCGAATCCCCAATATCCACGCCAGTAATCCCAACCCACCTTACTTTCCATGAGTCATCTCAGTTTCTGAGATGACTCTTTTTACCTACTACCCCACCTCCTCGATGGGACGGGCATGGCGCACATGTTTGTTGAGCGTGGCGGCGATGACCAGCACCAATTGTGGCACAAACAATAGCACCACCGTTGGCACCGGGCCGATGAACTGCAACAAAAGACCCGTCAATGCCAGACCAATTGGCTGCCCACCTAGGGCAATCAGGCGAAAAACGCTATTGACGCGCCCCTGTAAACGATCAGGGATCAATGCCAATCGATAGCTATATTGCGCGACCATATAAATGGGCACAATCACAAAGCTCACTCCATTCAGAATGGACAGCACAAGAGGATTGGGGGCGATGGCAAAAAACAGCCATGTCAAAGCCCAGTATACCGCTCCAATTGCAGTATCTCTCTTGCTTGCGCTGGTGTCGCCACGGGCCGCTCCATTTCCTTAGCGATACGCACAATGCGCGCCACTAGTTCTGCGTTACTGCGAGCAAGTTGGCCTTTGCGAAAATAAATGTTATCCTCGAAACCCACGCGCACATTCCCGCCCATCGCCAGCGCAATCACGCCCAGCGTCAATTGATGACGCCCCATGCCAGCAACGCTCCACGTACTGCCAGCCGGCAGCGACCGCACCAGATGCAGCAGGTGAGCAGGATCAGCACCCAGCGCACCGGGAACGCCCAGCACAAAATCAAACTGGATAGGCTCTGTAATCAAGCCCATGTCACGCAAACGTATAGCTTCATCGAGCATGCCCACGTCGAAAATTTCAATTTCTGGCACGATAGCGGCTGCCTGCATACGGCGTGCGAACGTTTCCACCAACGAGCGGTTATTCATAAAGACACCCGCGCCAAAATTGACTGTACCCGTGGTCAGTGTCGCCATATCTGGCTGGCACAAAATACTTTGCAAGCGTTCATCCGCGCTCATGCCCACCGCTCCGCCCGTCGATACCTGCGTAATCACATCGCAACGCGCACGAATACCCTCCACCACTACACGAAACAATTCCGCATCCTGCGTAGCATTGCCATCGGCATCGCGTACATGAAGATGGATCATAGCCGCCCCCGCCTCGTAACACTCAACGGCAGCCTGGATAATCTCCTGTGGCGTAATCGGTAAAGCTGGCTGCTGTTCCCGCGTCACCTCCGCGCCAACCAGTGCCGCGGTAATAATTACCGGCTCCATAACAACCCTCCCATTCTCTTATCCAATAAATACATCCATGCTGACAACTCCGTAGGGCGCGATTTATCGCCGCCACTGCCGATTTATCGGCAAACGGGACAGGGCCGATTTATCGCAATACCATTCAAATAAGGCTTGGGAGTGGCGTGTGTAGGGACAACACCCTGCCTGGGGGGCAGGTAATAAGGACGCGGCGGTCGATGGGGGGCCTTGTGCTTGTCCTCGTCCTGTGGGATGTTCAGACCCCCCGCA
>JBBQXY010000224.1:0-7428 GCA_038209195.1 Ktedonobacterales bacterium
GCTTTTAGCCGGATTCGCGGCTATTTGTCCACCTTGCGCAAACAAGGATTCCCCCTTTTGTCGGCTCTGAAGGCGACTCTTTGCGGTCATCCTGTCCTTCCCTCATTTCAGTCATCTCTGCTGACCTGAGCTGTTACAATAATGCGTCTTTCTCTCAATTTTGTGGGCTATAGTTATTTATTGCTATATTCTGCCACCAATAGCCCAAACCCAACGTTTCTATACTGAGAGGTATTACCAAAATGTTGGGATTCCCCATGCCTAGCATTCCCCCTAGTAATGCCTCTTTTTGCCGGGCTGACCAGGCCAATACTCTGTTGATTTTCAAATGGAAAGCAGGGTTGCAAAGGGCAACCCTGCTTTCCATTTGAAAATCAGCGCCACAACACCGTATCGTCATTACCAGGCACGGCTGGCATGTTTGCTTGCTCGTTTGTATTCCCGGTAGGTTTACTCCGCCACTCGCACTGTACTGTGCCATCCTGAATAAAGTTGAGTATAAGCTCGTCGTAGTCTCGCACAGTGAACTGTCCGAAAGTTGCGATAAGCAATTGCTGGCGCAGTTCGGGCCAACGGCGTGTGCGTTGCGCACGTCCCAATTGCAGGATGCGCTGGCGCAGGTGTTGTAGCTCTGCTGCGTCGCGTTCGTGTTGCTGGATGGCAAACCAATCTTCGCCCAGGATGCCGCGATAACTCTGCGCGAGCAAGCCACGACGACGAAGACAAACTGCATCGTTCATACAGAGCAAGCTATCTTTGCTGCGCGTGGCGAAGAGCAATGTATAGGAGATGGTTTCGAGCAGCGCTGGACCTGTCTGCACCGACAGTTCAATCGGTTGGACGGAGAGAAATTGCCGCTGCATCGATGCCAGCAAGAGATCAACGAAGATAGCCACCCGATTACCGGCTGCTTCTTCTTTTAGCAGCAACGTCTTCCAGCGATCGGTGCGCAAGAGAGTCGTCAATGTCGTGGCAATAGCGGGCGAACGGTTGGAAGCTAGCAGTTGTGCCTCAACCTGCTTGTGGGGAATAAGGAGACACAGTTCTGTGGGGGCGGTACGCTGATAGAGTGGGGCAAGGTCATCATAGCGGAAAACTGTCGCCCCAAAGGGGTTCAATAAGAAGATCGCGGGTGGTTGATCGAGTTCTTTCAACAACGACGGGCCGACTTCGAGCCAACTCGCGTGTAACACTGCACTATCCTTTGGCATCGTGAACTCGCTTTTGATCAGTGCCAACTGGTCTGCCTTTGCTGCCTCAGTTGGCATAGCATCTCCCGACTGACCATTCTGTCGTGCTTTACCATCTTTGCGCGTGCTACTCCCCGCTTCTAGTATGATGCCGTAGAGGGCCAGTTGGAGATTTTCCTGCGCGAGCTGTGCCGAAAGTGCGGTAACTGGTAGCAACGCGGGAGGAATTTGTGCGGGCATCTCTTTCTTACGCCCCTTTATTCCCCCTTTTCCTTCGTCTTTTATAGGAGGAGCGGAAGGAACCGTTATGTCTGCCCGTGCATGCAAACCCCAGGCGTCAATCCAGTAGCAGCGTCGATAAAAGCGCATTGCCGCCAGGGTATGACTATAGGAAGGGGCGTACTCTGCCAGCAGCCACGAGCGCAGCGCGGACAGAATGACCTGTTCCGTAAGGCGACCTCTCTGTTTGTGCCTCACAGCTTCTTCCGCTGGCATATGCTGGTTGTCGTAATCGGTCCATAGGTTCATCGTGGCATTATCCTACCACTCCGTCGAAGGAAATCGCAAGCCTTCAATGCATAGATAAAATCACTACTGCTCTGTTTCACTTCATGTAACGAGCAGGGATGCAAAGGACTGCCGTCCCTTGACTGGGTTCTAGGGCTGTGCCCTTGCATCCCCCCCTCCTCTGCCGCCGTAGGCGGCCTGTGAAATGCGGGGATGCAAGGGGCCGCGCCCCTTGACTGGGTTCTAGGGCTGCGCCCTAGTCTTCCTCTCTTCCCCGCCGCCGAAGGCGGCAAAAAAGTTTTTTGAGAAACCCTGTTGCATAGATGAAAACCGCGACCGTGTTATATAATCGTGCGTACAGGGAGAAAACTATGGCTGACAGCACCAGCGACCAAAACCTACAACGGGCTATTGCCTTTTGCCGCGGGGCCGGATTCACGCACTTACTAGCAGAGATGCGCCAGAAATATATCGAGTTGGGGCAGGTTGGTGGTAGCATCGTATTGCATGATAGCACCGGGCTTGAACGCCGTGAAATTGCCAGCTTTCTTGGCAAGCCGCCCTATCCACCTGAGAAACCACTACGTGTGCGACTGGTCGATTTTGAAAAGGCACTGCTTCATAGTTTCGGTTGTGAGCTGCCCGCTCTGCTCACGGCTTTTTTTCCTGAGCAGCCACTCGTCACTCGTGCCTCTTTGCGCGAAACCCGTGTGAGTCAGCAGGCCCGTTTTTATGCGCAGCTACACGCGATTGTTTCAGCACAGGCTAACGGATCACACAGTCGTAGCTGGCTAGAAGGTGAGCACGGGGAGGCATGGCTGTACGCACGTTACAAAAACGCGCCCGTAGAGGAACAGGAGCGACAGCTTGCCCTCGTCTCCTATATAGCCAGCATCCTCGATCACTTGCCACCTGCCGACCAACCCGAGCGGCTGGCTCTTTTTGCGCAGCGCACCAGTGGTGACCCCCATGCCCTTGATGCCAATAGAGCGGCTGGGCGTCTTTTCCTGCTAGCCCTTAACGCTCTAGCGGAAACAACCATGGGCACAACGTTACGGGGCCGTGAGCTCGAATTACAACTCTATACCGAGGCGGGACTGCTGGTCGACACCATCTCATCAAGCGTGGCGGTCTTCAATCTGCTTGGCGCGTTCGATGCTAGCGGTAGGGCTGACCCTTTGCTACAGGCGGCGGGCAAGCGCGTTCTACTGCTCCCATTGCGCCAATTATTCGCCTGGGAGCGCGTTCATGCTGCCAGTACAGAGGTCTATGTTTTCGAGAATCCCCAGGTTTTTGAGGCCGTCATCGCGGCACTGGACATAGCCACGGCATTGCCCACGCTGGTCTGTACCTCCGGCTGGCCCAGTGTAGCCGCCATAACACTGCTCGATAGGTTAGTTGCAGAAGATGAAAAAGTTCGTCTGCACTACAGTGGTGACTTCGATTTGAAGGGCTTACAAATCGCCGCGCACCTGTTGGCTCGCTATCCGGGACGCTGCCACCCTTGGCACTTTGACCTTGAAGCCTATACGCTAGCACTGCAATCCGACGGCATTCCAGCGCGTCCCAACGACCTCAACCTGCTCAACTCCCTCCCTGAAACGTTCGCGGAGCTAATAGTCGCGCTGCAAGAGCAACAGAAATGGGCCTACCAAGAAGGCATCACACCTTTGTTAGTTGCCGATATACAATCTCGCCATTGACCTGCTATCTTATACTATGAAGAAGCATCTATTGGACTGTCAATCTTCATTTGAAAAGTGGAGATGCAAGGGGCCGCGCCCCTTGACTGGGTTCTAGGGCTGCGCCCTAGTTCTCTCTCCTTCTGCCGCCGAAGGCGGCAAGTCAAATGAAGTGAAACAGAGCATCTATGTTGTCGGGCAGCAAGGAACACAAACAGAGAAAGTATTATCAGCCATCTTGCAACTACTTCGTTGCCAGCAATCCCCTCGCGCCTTATCATTTCCGCCGATGGTACTACGCTCTATAGCATCACGGGGCAAGATTTGTGGGTTTCAAACGATAGTGGCACCACCTGGCAACATCGCTGGCAATTCGACCGTGGCGATCTCATCTCCTTCGTCATTGATCCGCTCCATCCCCAACACCTTTACGCCGGCTTCTTCCAGCCCGGCAATGTCCGGGAAAGTACCGATGGTGGGACATCATGGCATGTGCTAGCGGATTAATAAGTGGCGCCTCCAGAAGTCCGAACAGATTCGGTGTGAAGTGTAGGTTGACTCTCATTTGTCTCTGAATTTAAAACCAAACAGTCCCATAAAAGCTCACTGGGTAAACTTTTTATGGGACTGTTTAACATCAATTGCAAACGAGAAAGATAGGCTAAGGTTTCTCTGGCAGGCGTACTAGAATTTGAGTGAGTAGCTCTTTGACAACACTCATATCCACTTTGAGGGTGCTCACGTCTCCTTTAAGCGTATTTACATCTCCCTTAAGCGTGCTCACATCCACTTTGAGGGTGTTTACATCTCCCTTAAGCGTACTCACATCCACTTTGAGCGTATTTACATCTCCCTTGAGCGTATTTACATCCCCCTTGAGGGTGCTCACATCTCCCTTGAGCGTATTTACATCTCCCTTGAGGGTGCTCACATCTCCCTTGAGGGTGCTTACATCGTCCTTGACACTGCTTAGATCATTTTTTATTACCTTGATATCATGCTCTTGACCGCTGGCAACACCAAGAAGCATAGTAAGACGGTAATTTACCTGTTTGGCATCATAGGCTTGTTCAGAGGGAGTGCTTTCTGCCGCTTTTCTGCGCTCATAGAGGCGTTCTAGCTCTATATCAGTAACCTTTTGTTCTAATGAAGCTATACGATCTTCATATGTTGACATGATACCTCCAATTCAAGCAAGGGCTCTCGTCTACCTTGCTGGTAGTATATCAGACGTTGGGGTATAAATACTAGTGGATTGTCAATCTTCACGTGACGGGTGGAGGAATCTGACATGTAGGGACGCCCCTTGTGGGCGTCCGGCCCTACCCATTTGTGATACGATGAATAGATAGTAATCTATTACCTACCCCAAAATATAGCTTTGAGAGAGGATTTTTATGGATAAAGCAGGTGTCCAGGCAGCCTTTGCCGCGGCAGGGATCGCGCGCCTGAGCAAAGATATCGATAGGTTGGCACGACCATCTATCCGACTAAAGGCGTCTTCCGTTGCCGAGTCTACAGTGCCAATGGGAGCATCAAGGCTGGGTGGAACTCCCGACCTACCAACAAACATAGCTTGGCCAGCATTGAACGGGGTGCCACAATCTTTTATCGCACAACTACGTCTCGCCGATGTGCAGCCCTATGATACCGAGCACAAGCTACCGCAAAGTGGCATGCTCTGGTTTTTCTATGATGCAAAACAGGAAACCTATGGAGCTGATCCCGCCGATCAAGGCGGCTGGCGTATCTATTATGTAAACGGTGATCAGCCAGCGCTGCAACGGACAGCAGCACCGCCAACACTACCAAAGGAGAGCCAGTTTAAGCCTTGCGCCCTCAGCTTTGCTAGCGAAATTACCTTATCGCAGCAGCCAACACTGGAGATACCTGACTTTGACTGGACAGATGACGAGCAAAAGAAGTATGAAGACTTGCTAGCGACGTTCCCAAGTGCAGCCGATCATGCCACTATGCATCACCGCCTACTGGGCAACCCCGATACCATCCAGGATGATATGCGCTTGCAATGCCAGCTTGTCAGCCACGGAGTGACGGACACCAACGACCCACGCGCTGCCGAGTTGTCCAAAGATGCGCTGGAGTGGCAACTTCTTTTGCAGATAGATTCGGATGAGCAAGCTGCGATGGAGTGGGGTAATGCTGGTATGCTCTATTTTTGGATACAAGCAGCAGACCTGCAAGCCCAACGTTTTGATACGAGCTGGCTCGCCATGCAATCAGAGTAAGGCCAATACAATAAAGGAGCAGAACTGTGAAAAAATTAGTGCTGATTATCCCGCTTTTATTACTCATACTTAGTGGATGTAATATTACAGTTTCATCGCCGACAACCTCCACTCCTGACACAAGCACTGGTGGTACTCCGCATTGGGGTGTGCAGACTAAAACATCAGGTTGCGTAGCCCATAGCGGATTGGCCGACGCGGCCTGTACCCCTGGTGCGCTTCTGGCAACTGGCACTAAAGCCGCCATCTGTCAATCTGGCTACTCCAGCCAGGTACGCAACGTACCAACCAGCGAAAAAAACCAGGTCTACGCTGAGTACGGTATTAGCAGCCATGGTACTGGTCAGTACGAGGTCGATCATCTTGTCAGCCTGGAGTTGGGCGGCTCCAATGAGATCGCGAATCTCTGGCCGGAGCTTGCCAGCCCGAAACCGGGCTTCCACGAAAAAGACAAGGTCGAAAATTATCTGCATGCCCAAGTATGCAGCGGTGCGGTTGACCTTCAAAAGGCGCAGATCGAGATCGCCACGAATTGGTTAGCGGTCTATAATAGCATGCCTAATAAATAGCAAGCACTGTCTGGCTCGACCAAGGGCATCAAAACAGAGGATACAACGATGAATATGCAACCACAGCGCTATACGAGTAATGAGCAAACAGAGGCCTCTTTCGTTTCAACAGACTCACCATTACGCCTGGCAGCAATGACACAACAATTCGCGCCATCGGCTACATTGGCCATGAATGAGGCAGTGGCGCAACGTCGTGCGGCTGGTCGCGCTACCATGCATCTTGGTTTTGGCGAGGCCACATTTCCATTGCACCCCTTGCTACAGTCTGCCCTGGCTGATGTAGCGAAGCATACGAGCTACGCGCCTGTCGCAGGCATACCAGCTCTGCGACAAGCCATCGCGGAATACCTGTCTCGCACACGCGGATTGAACTATAGCGCAGACAACATCATCGTGGCGCCTGGCAGCAAACCGTTACTGTATGCGCTCATGCACATCCTGGAAGGAGATGTGCTTCTGCCTGTGCCTTCATGGGTCAGTTATGCCCCGCAAGCCCGACTCGCGGGACGCCGCGTAATCGATGTTGCCACTGATCCACACAACTCCCATCGTTTGACCCCGCAAGCACTGAGCGAGGCTCTGACCAGAGCGCGCAAAGAGGGCGCAAACCCACGTATTCTGATCGTTAACTCGCCCAGCAATCCCACCGGCAGTATGTTTGCGAGAGACGATGTGGAAGGCTTTACCGCCTGGGCACGGAACGAGGGTATTACCATCATCAGTGACGAGATTTATGCGGAACTGGCCCAAGGTTGGCGTGAACATGTGTCGCCAGCACGTTTCTATGCCGAAGGCTGTATTGTCACAGGGGGACTCTCCAAAGCATTTTCCGCGGGCGGCTGGCGGCTTGGCTACGCGGCACTCCCACCCACGCCAGCGGGAATGCAGGCAGCTACCGCCTTGCGCACGCTCGCCAGTGAAATCTGGTCTGCTACAACCACGCCCGTACAGGAGGCTGCTATTGTCGCCTACACACCCAACGCTGAGCTTGAAACGTATGTCCGACGATCAGCACGCGTCCATGGCTATGCCACAGGCCAATTGTATACGACACTCAGCAATCTTGGCGTACACTGTCCCCGTCCAGCCGGGGCTTTTTATCTCTATCCCGACTTCTCCCCCTGGAGTGCAGCCCTCAATAAAAAAGGCATCTATACCAGCCAAGAGTTGGCCCATTACCTGCTGGAAAACTGGGATATCGCCGCTTTACCAGGCACAGATTTTGGCG
>JBBQXY010000225.1:0-7309 GCA_038209195.1 Ktedonobacterales bacterium
CCGCCCCCCCACCCCCCCCCCACCCCTCCAATCAACACAAATGGGAAGTCGCCGTAGGCGACTTATTTTGAAATGCTATTTGTAAGAAGGGGTCTCTATTTTCATGCACCATCACGATAACGTCCATGCTCAAGGAGAGCAGCAACCAACGCAGGACGATTACTTGAGCGGGCCACAAATTATTCCACGGCGCGTTCATCCCAATATGACGGTGGCGGAACTGATCGAGCAACAGTTCCAAGCCTACAACTCGGCACGCCTGAATGAAGCTGCACGGCTCTACGCTGAAGAGATGCTCGACCCAGCAAAAGATGTCACGATCGGGCTGACTATGGCCGGTGCATTGACACCCGCGGGTCTGGGCGGTTGCCTCATCACGCTGATGGAGAGCGGCTTTGTCGATTTCATGATCAGTACAGGTGCCAATCTCTACCACGATATCCACTATGCCCTGGCAATGGCACTCCACCGTGGCGATTTCCGCCTGGACGATACCAAATTGCAGGAAGAGGGCGTCATCCGTATTTACGACATTCTTTTTGCCGATAAGGTTTTGCTCGATACCGACGCTTTTGTGCGCGAATGCCTCAAGAGTTTGCCCAATCAGCCTATCGCGACCTCTGAGCTACATCATCACCTGGGAACCCAATTGCTAAAAGCGGGTGTAAACCCGGAGTATTCGGTACTGGCACAGGCGGCGCGTTGGAATGTGCCAATCTACACTTCGTCACCAGGGGATTCTTCGATTGGCATGAACGTAGCTCGCAATGCCCTGGATGGTAGCCTCCTCACCCTTGATCCCCTTGCCGACGTGAATGAGACTACCGCAATTGTCCATCATGCCACGCGCAATGGTGTCATCATCTTGGGCGGTGGTAGTCCCAAAAACTTCTATCTGCAAACACAGCCACAGCTTTGGGAGGTGTTGGGCATCCAAAAGGGTGGACACGATTACTTTATCCAGATTACAGCAGACGCGCCACATTGGGGCGGTCTCTCCGGCGCAACGCCATCGGAAGCAGTTTCCTGGGGGAAAATCAAGCCAGAACAACTGAGCAGTACCGTCGTGATTTATGGTGATTCTACTATCTCGCTACCACTGCTCACAGCCTACGCGGTCAGTAAGGCTCAACCCCGTCCCAGGCGTGAGTTGTATACCCAACGTGACGCGTTACTCAAAGAACTAAAAGCGGCCTACATCGCCGGAAAAGAGGGACGACCCTGAGATCCTCTTCTATCTAATGCGCATTAGCGCATGCATCTAATAGGCAAGTCTGATAGGTATTAAGTAGAAATTGGCTGACATTTAGATACAAAGTTCGCGATTTTCCTCTTGATTAGCTTGACAATCTAATGTATAATAGCACTTGGTGTCATTAATACACCGTGTGCTTAGTGCGTGTGCCACCAAAGTTGATGGCGGTAGAGATTGTAGCAAGAGCTACAGGAGGTAATTGCGATGTTGGTCCATTTGATGTTAGAACTGTACGGTTGTAAGCGAGAACTTTTGAGCAACGAGTCGCTGGTACGTCGTGCGCTGGATGAGTTCCCCGGTCGTGTGGACATGGAAAAAGTTAGTCCCGTTCACCTGTATGAAATTGAAACGTCCAACCCATTGGATGCTGGTTTATCCGGGTTTGTGGTCATTGCCCAGAGCCATATTAGCTTGCACGCTTGGCCCGAATATGGTGAAGTCGATATCGACATCTGCTCCTGCAAGGAATTTAGCCAGGAAGATGCTATCGCCTTTGCCAAGCACATCTTCCAGACCGAGGATGTAGAGGCCCATTTCGTCGTGCGCGCCAATCGCTCACTGCGACCAGAGACTCCCGACCCCGTGCGCTACGCGGAAGCCGTTGCCGCACGCCAGAGCAGAATGGCGGTGCGCTAAAAAGAAGAATACTCATACTATGACCTATTCGCGTGTGACCCAATGTGGTGCGCCAGATGTACCCTACCGCGATGCTCAAACGGCTCGCGTAACGATTATTCCGGCTCTGCTCGCATAGAACATGTGCTATATGCAAGGCACCAAACATGGGCCACAAGCGACTCTGCATAGACCCCAGTGAAATGCCCACCCTCGACACCCCCGAACCCGTTTATCTCCACTGGTATTAACTCCCCCCGATCTCTTCCGCGAAATCTGCCGCTGCCAATACTAGCTATTTTTGAAATTGTTCAGACCTATTTTTTGTCTTCTTGAAACGACGAATTGCCTGATGTATACTATTGGTGAAGCAAAAAGTAGTTTATAGCATTTTTTTCGGACTGATCGCGCCTTAGGTATCTTCACATGTGAACAAGTGAAGGAGGAAACGCTATGGTCCACCAGCAAACCTTTTTTCCAGCACGGCTACCTCTTCAGACGCATTTCAGGAATCGTTACTTCATCATGCAGAAGGTAGGCACAGGTGGCTTCGGGTCAGTCTACAAGGCTACGGACATAGAGTGCGCAGACCATCTCGTTGCCATCAAAGAAGTAAGTCTAGTCGGGTTGCATCCAAAGGCGCGGATGGAAGCCACCACTACCTTTCAGCGTGAAGTCAGCTTGTTATCCCAACTGGATCATCCCCATCTGCCCCGTGTCTACGAACATTTTCAGACTACTGAACATTGGTACATGGTCATGGACTTCATCGAAGGCGAAACACTGGAGGAATACCAGAGCTTGGCACCCAATAGACGCCTTCTCCTAAGCGAAGTCCTCGATATCGGGCTTCAACTTTGTACAGTCCTAGACTACCTGCATTCACAGCAACCGCCCATCGTTTTTCGCGATCTCAAACCCTCCAATATTATGCGCGCTCCTAATGGGCAACTCTATTTGATCGATTTTGGAATCGCACGATACTTCAAGCCAGGACAGGCAAAAGACACAATTGCCCTAGGTTCACTTGGATATGCCGCGCCAGAGCAATATGGCAAAGCTCAAACCACTCCACGCGCCGATATCTACAGCTTAGGGGCCGTTTTGCATCTATTACTGACGACGAAAGATCCCTCAGAAACACCTTTTCGCTTTCTTCCACTTCGTCCCACAAACCCTCAAAGTCACTTCGACCCTGGATCGCTCAGCACAAGCATGGTGGAGGTGCTTCTGAACAAACTTGAAGTACTTATCACCAGTATGCTCGACATGGATGTGAGCAAAAGGCCACCTGACGTAAATTATGTGAAAAAGGAGCTACAGGAAATAAAAACGCTTTGGTCTGATATCAACAAAAGTTTCTTTCGACCGAGACTTGGGTATGCTCAACAAGGACGAAAATAAGAAATATGTATGGATAAGATTGCTATCGTATTGCGCATAAAATGCTTCGGTCGGTGGCGGAACATTGCCCGCATCGCTTATCCGCTCATGTTGCTCTGTCTATGTGGTATGGTCTTCGTCGCGTGTGACACCTCGTCTTTGACCACGCCAACTACTACGGGTGGAAAAAGCACCGTGCCGACGAACAACGGCACAGTCACCTATAGCACGAGTGCCAGTGATGTGCTCATACGCACGTTTTATGGCGGCGGAAATATGGGTACACTTGATTTGAGCCCGGAAGTAAGCATCTATGGCGATGGAACCTACATCCTGGGGCCTGGACTACAAATGCGGCAGGGCAAGCTGACCGCGGATGCCCTGCAACAATTGCTACATACGCTGGTTGATAGCGATGGACTACTCAATTTTACGCGGCAGCAATTCAATGATGTGCCAGACCAGAATGTCACCTTTCTGCAATTAATGCTTGACACGAAACAATATGCCTACCAGTACGGGAAATTTGGCACACTGCAAGAGAGTGCCGCGGATATGGACGCGTACCATCGCCTCAACCAAGCCCTCATCACCATCACGACAGCACTCAATGGGCCAACACGTCCCTATACCAATAGCACGGTAACGCTGCTCGTCCACCAGGACTTTAGCCCTGACGTGACCCAAAGCATTCCCTACTGGACTTTGAGTGATTTTTCGCTCTATCAGTTAGCATCCTATGAATGTGGCGTTACACCACCCGACCAGACTGGTCCGAACGCCGATACAGGCTGCTTGACCTACACCATCCCACAGCATGCCTATCTTCCCAATGCCCGCCAGCTTTTAAGCACCCGGGAGTTGCTCAATGGCCATCAAGAGGGTGAATTCCTTGAGCAAGGGCGTTATTACCGCCTTGTGCTACGACCACTACTGCCCGATGAATTACTACAGAAGATGATTGCTATGCTTGGGAGTCAGGAATTCACCTACAGTGGGATACCGTTATACAGCGGTATTGTGCCTACGCCAACTGCAACTCAGTGAATGGGAACCAAAAGTATAAAGTCGCGTACATTCTATTCCTGACCGTGGCTTGAATGTGGTATACTATGAAGAGACGCGTCCCCAACGAAATTGCCACAAAAAGTAATGCGCGTCAGATTTGCCAATGCTGGTACGGAACGACCGACGGTAGGTAACCTCAGAAGCTTGCCGACTCGTCCACCACTTAGACCAAGTAACCCTCAATTGGGACAACCCTGAAAGGAACCATGACCAGAGATTTTAACAAACCAGGACGAGACGACGTGCGCCCGTTTTCTCGCCCACAACCATCAAACAGGCAAGGAGAAGAGCGATCTCCACGCCCCGCTCGTCCTCGCCTGAATCGTGAAACGGTAGATCGTGCTTGGGAGTCTGGTGCTCCTGCACAACACGCTGACTACCGAACACGTAGCAACAATGGACAACCACCACGCAACAACTGGCGGAATAACCAGCAATCAGAGCACTCCCCTGCTCAAAATGGCCGCAAGCCCTTCGGCAACCGCCCTGAAGGTGATCGGCGCTTTGATCGTACCTCCAATGAGGGGTACCAGGATAATCGCTCGCGGTCCTTTGGCACCGACCGCCCACAAAACCAATTTGGTGAACGGCGCAATAACGATGTACGCGGCAACGCTGGCGGCCCCAATAGATATGGCGCACGACCAGGTTACGGCGATACCAATACGAATGCTAAACCCTACGGTCAACGTCCCCCATTCCGTGAACACGATCAGGGACAGGGACACGGCTATCCGCAACGCGATGCGGGAAATGATAACCGCGTTCCTCGGAGTTTTGACCGCGACAATCGTCCCGCCCCTGGCAATGAGCGACCACCACGCAGTTTTGATCGCAACAACCGTCCCGCTCCTGGTAATGATCGACCACCGCGTAGCTTTGACCGCGATAATCGTTCTGCCCCCGGCAATGATCGACCACCGCGCAGCTTTGATCGCAATAGCCGTCCCGCTCCTGGCAATGATCGACCACCGCGCAGCTTTGATCGTGATAGCCGTCCCCCGCGTAGTTTCGACCGTGGCAGCCGACCTACGCACAGCTTTGAACGCGGCAATCGTTCATCGTATAATGCACCGCAACGGGATACACAGAATCCACGTTGGCAGAGTCGTCCTGCAACACAGCACGAACAAGCCGTGCATGAGCAGTTTTCCCAGAATCCTTCTCAGGAGCATTACGAGGGTGACTACGAACGTTTCAATGAGCAGGAGCAGCAGGAACATCGGCGACCACCCGCGGTAGGACGTCCTTTCCAGGGAAAAAGGTCATTTGATAAGCCTCTTGCACGACCTGAGGGTGAGGAACAGCACGTTACCCGCTTGCCCGATGGGCGTGTGTTAAAAGGTTCAAGGCCAGCGCAGCGCAAAAATGCCCAGTTCTGGACAGAAATAGCCAAGGAGACTGAAAACCTGGTTGAGCAGGTCGAGGCACCAGAGGTCTCGGCTGAAGAACAAGGCACCGCCGCGCAAGCACTACTGTCACAGGAAGTGTCAATAGATGGCGAAAACGTGAAGCATGCAGGAGAAACTGCCGACGACGCGCAAGCTCCTACCGCGCAGCGCAAGCCACGTAAACGATCAGCCAGTGCCGTAATCCGTGAAAAGAAGCCCAGAGCCAAAGCAGACACAAAGAAGCCTCGTTCGACTGGCCCAAAACCATCGCGACGTGGCTACAAGTGGCCTACGCCTTAAATCTGGCAACTAACATAGCAAGCAATAGCATCTCACTTTAGCAGGTGAGATGCTATTGATCTGTCAATCTACAATTGACCAGCGGGGATGCAAGGGGCTGCCGCCCCTTGACTGGGTTCTAGGGCTGCGCCCTAGATTCCTTCTCCCCTGCCGCCGTAGGCGGCATTTCAATTGAATATTCTGAAAGAAACACCTATGCCTTGCCTTAATAGTATCCTCATTAACACGCCCAGGCATCTAGTAGCATGAGAAGGTGACGAGTAAGTATGCAATATCCCAGCTACCTCAACCTGTATGAAACAGGTGAACTGGCAGAGCGCGCCGCCGCTGCTTGGGAAGTCTTGCGCAGTTGCACAATCTGTCCGCAGAATTGTCGCTGCAACCGTATCGCTGGTAAAACTGGCGTCTGCCATTCCGGTACCGAGGCTATTGTCGCCTCGTGGAATGTTCACCGACGTGAGGAGCCGCCGATCAGTGGCACACGGGGCGCTGGTACGATCTTCTTTGGCTACTGCCAGGCACGCTGTACCTATTGCCAGAACTTCTCCTTAAGCCAGGGCGGTTTGGGACATCGCGTTGGGCCGGAACGCCTGGCGGATATGATGCTCTATCTGCAAAAGAAGCGTTGCCATAACCTGGACTTGGTCACACCAACGCACTTTGTACCACAGATATTGGCGGCACTGGTGGTTGCTTGCGGCAAAGGTCTGCACCTGCCAATTGTCTACAATTGTGCGGGCTATGAAAACCTGGAAACGCTACAACTACTGGACGGTGTGGTCGATATGTATTTGCCAGATGCAAAATATTCTGATAATAAGAACGCGCTACGCACCTCCAAGATGCCACGCTATGTCGATCACAATCAAGTTACCCTACGCGAGATGTATCGCCAGGTAGGGCCGTTGCAACTCGACGACGAGGGCATTGGGCGTCGTGGATTGCTCATTCGCCATCTCGTTATGCCAGAAGATATATCCGGCACCCGCGAAGTATTGCGCTGGATCGCCGAAGAATTAGGCACAGAGACACCCGTCAGTCTGATGGATCAGTATTTTCCGGCGTGGAAAGCGGTCAACGATCCCGTGCTGAATCGTCGCCTGACCTGGACAGAATACCGCACTGCGCTGGATGCCCTGGAAGAATTTCAGTTAGACGCTGGCTATGTGCAGGAAGACTTGATGGAGTTAGACACCACTGCCACAATCTAATGTTCCGAGGCATGTGAATGATTGCTAATGATGCGATAGTGACTCCCAAGGCGACCGCGAGGGTCGCCCCTACTATACTACGATAC
>JBBQXY010000226.1:0-7239 GCA_038209195.1 Ktedonobacterales bacterium
AAAAAATCTGGCATGCGCTGGACTCCTGATGGCTTGGATGCGGTCCTCGCTTTGCGCACTTCCGTTCTCAACCAGTCCTACAACTCATTCTGGAAACTCGAATATGCTGCTTGATTGCCTACAACTTTTTCATACACCCTACCCTTCCACGGGCATTAACCAATGAGACAGCCTGCCTGATAGGTAAACCGCCATCTGAAAACCGTCTTGCAGTACCCTTCCACGGGCATTAACCAATGAGACCAGTTCCGCTTGTAAGCACCGATCCTGCCGTCAATCCTCTTGCAGTACCCTTCCACGGGCGTTAACCAATGAGACTGAAATTACCATCACGTCAAGGCTAGTAGAGCAAATCTTGCAGTACCCTTCCACGGGCATTAACCAATGAGACTTCTTTGTCGCCACGTCGGGCGCGATCCGGAACGTTCTTGCAGTACCCTTCCACGGGCATTAACCAATGAGACCGCTTGTACCAGGCCAGCAATAGCATTCTGAATAGTATCTTGCAGTACCCTTCCACGGGCATTAACCAATGAGACTGACACAGGCGGGGCTTATAGCCTCGTCGTAGAAGCCTTGCAGTACCCTTCCACGGGCATTAACCAATGAGACGGCGTCCATATGGCCCGGATAACTTACGTATTGTGAACTTGCAGTACCCTTCCACGGGCATTAACCAATGAGACGCAAAGATAAAAAGAACCGGCCGGTACTCACTCCAATCTTGCAGTACCCTTCCACGGGCATTAACCAATGAGACAGAGATGGCACCAACATGTCAGATCGTCGCAATAGCTTGCAGTACCCTTCCACGGGCATTAACCAATGAGACGCTGGCTACTCATCGACTGCGATCCAGAACGGCCTGCCTTGCAGTACCCTTCCACGGGCATTAACCAATGAGACGCGCATAAGTAAGCTCTATGGCACACTCGCCTGTAACTTGCAGTACCCTTCCACGGGCATTAACCAATGAGACACACGTTCCAGTTCGTTGGTTCCTTGGTGTTGCCAGTCTTGCAGTACCCTTCCACGGGCATTAACCAATGAGACTGCGTAGGCGGGACGATGTTTTTGTTGCATCTGAAGGGTTCGTGGGGGGAGAGAGACTTTCTCGTGTCTTTAGATGCAACTTTTTCCCGTCTTTTCCTGCGCTAGTATACACTATAAGGGCTGCTATTCGCAAATTGGTTTTTGCTGAAAATGGGGGGGGGATTTGCGATCCCTTTTGTAGCCATTTCACGCTCATGGGTTGTCCTATATATGTCAGCTATAGGGTATGTTTGGCTATTTTTGCTTTCTTTGCTGCCGATTTGCGAAGCAAGCGCAATAAATGCTCTTTTGTGGGCGATTGAGCTAAACGACATCATTGCAAAAACGGCGAAATTCACATGTTGTACAGCGACTGAGCGATGTAGGTGGAGACGGCATGCTCTCATATTCGACGATTTGCCTGATCTCTTGCGCCGTCTGGACGACTTTTCTCCTGAGGTGCGGCGTAATAGCTATCGCCTCTGCACGGCGCAATGGGATGGAGTAGAGATAGCCACGCTTTACCGGCAAATGCCAAGCCTCTTCCACAAGCAGGGCATAGGCTGCGAGTTGGAGCGCGAAATGGGAAGAACCCCTTTTCTCTGAGAACTTGTAATCCACAACAATGGCTTCCGCGTTGGGTGCATCGCGCGAAGGGGTAACAATTACCAGATCAATACTGCCTGTTAAACCAAGCTTGGTAGATTGCACCGCGAGGTGAAAGGTTCGTTCGCCTTCGGTCAGTCCATAATTTTTCAAGCCGCGTCGGTCTTCGCGCTTCTCTTCTTCGAGGTGAGTGCGAATGCCTTCCTCCATGGTGTATGTGACAGGTCGTATGCGTGGCAAGCAATAGCGATAGAATACGATGCGGGGACAGCAGACATATTGCTTGAGGTCAGTTACCTCTAATAGGGCGTTGGGCATAGTTCTACTCCTCATCCTTCTGTTCAATGATATGGCGACTTGACCAACTTTTCTCGTCGAGTGGAAACAATTGGATATTCGCTCCATGTTTGCCAATGCGTCTTTTGATTTTCAATACCAGTTCTTTCTGGTGCGTCCAACTGAGTTCTCCCAGAAATGCACTAAACTGAATGCGCTGTAGCCCGTAATCCAGGCAAGCATCTGCAACTTTTGTGCGTGTGCCATCATGGGAGATATCGTAAATTATTAAGCAACGCATCAGAATCTACCATCCAGCGACAAATGGTTCGTACTGCTCTCGTTCGCCTCGTACAAACAGGGCCATGTGCCGTGCCTGGCTCTGCAAGATGAAGCGTAATGCTTGCCTCTTTTTTTCATACATTTCGCTACTCTCCAATCGTTCCAGCACTTTCTCTGCCAATTTTTTACGGGTTGTCTCGCTCAGGCGATGGTCATCGTCTTGCTCAATGGCTACGCGCTTGTTCACTAGCCCAATCACTGTTCGATCAACGATCGCCTGGCGAAATTCCTCGATCATGTCCAGTACAAGGCTAGGCTTCCCTGGTCGATCAGCATGCAGAAAACCGCCATAGCTATCGAGTCCTGCTAAGAGCAAAGCCTGCTCAACTTGCGCATAGAGGATGCCATAGCCATAATTTAAGGCCGAGTTGAAACGGTCTTGTGCTCCACGGGTTTCACGCCCAGGCCACTCTAATTCTGGCGGTATCAAACGAGCAATCGTGGCCCAGTAGCGTTGGGCGGCACGCCCCTCCACCGAAAGCACCTGCTCACGCATGGCCTCAATTGTTTCTCCTTTCAACTGCTCTAACTCATGCAAGTAGTCGCGCATCTCGATGGCGATCAGCATCATCTCTTCGTACAATGCGGGCTCGGTTTCTTTGCGATACTTTGCCATATAGCGCAGCAAATTGGCCTGATTTTCTAGCTTGCCAGCGACAATGGCTTTGGCCAGAGCGACACCCGTGTGATTTTCGTAGGCCAACAACTGCGCTCGCCGCGTGAGGACGGTACCCGTCAGTCCAGCGGAGTATAAGGCAGCGACAGGTTGCCCTCGACTCGAAAGAAAATGGATGGGAATTCCTTCTTCACTGCACACACGCACGACGTCACTGGAGATGCTGACTCCATTATCAATAATAAGGACTTGTTTCAGGTTGATGAGTGCTACTTCCTCAACCATTTTTTGGTCACGAGTGACACGTAGTCGTCCCTGGTGCTTTCCTAGAAATGTGCCGCGGCCCTCAACAATAAGTTCCATGGTTGCTTGTTCCCTTCCTGTTCTAGCGAAGCGAATAGTTCATCTATTTCCAAGTATAAAAAAAGATTCCGCAGGGATTGCGGAATCTTTGTGTCTTATGCTCAGCTTTTGAAACAATTGTGCGTATATCAGCCCACGATCTTATACCATCCATTGCCTTTCACAGCGTTTTTGCCTACATGAATGAGTTCACCCCATACCAGCAATTCACGAAAAGGCGTGAGGTCGCCAGCGAAGGTAGCCGAGCCCTGGAAACCGCCGATGGGCGATTTGCTATTGGTCCGGCTAGAGTAGCTTGAAAGCTCCTCCCAGGCCGTGCCATCCGCAAGGCATGTGATCTCTGGCGCGAGTTGCACTAAATCCCGCCAGTGGTCTGCCGGACTTTGGCCTTCTTGCACAGCATAGACCTGTTCGAGGGCGGTAAGCCGTTCCAGCAAGCGTTGAATGATGGGAAGAAAGGCAGCACGGTGCATTGGTTTCTCATGCAAACTGATTCGTGTTGGCGTCAAAAAATTCAGTGTCATCTTATCAGTGGGAAGGGCCGACGCTCTCTCTGCGACATCTATGGCCGTGACAGAAAACGTCGGGGCATCAACGCACGGTTTTCCTGCCTGATAGACCCTTTGTGATTGCCCGTTGATTGGATTATAGGACTCGATGTACTTCACTTGAAACCTGCCACGCTGCAAGTTGTTTTCCCGTAATTTCTTTCCCAATCCCTGGGCTTCCATTAACTGTGTCGCCATCACGATGTACGGGAAAAGTTCCACGATGCGACCAAAGAGCGTTATCCCAAAGAGCAGTTGTTGACCAGGCTCATAGCGTCGCGCTTTACCGAGTGGGGGAAGGATAACATATGGGCGGGGAATATCGCGCCCACGACTATTTTCCTCGCGCAATGGGGCCACCAATGCACTCACGGGGCAGATAGTATGCAGGGGACACTCAGCGCAATTCGGTGCCGATTTATTCGTGCAGAAGCGATTCCATACGGCATCAAATAGCGTGCCACGCAAGGCCGACCCACTATGATCATCTACCTCCAACGGAGTCGTCACTTCCGTGGTAAAGAGAAAATGATGTGTCATCAAAACACTCATGCTAACTCTCCTCTAGAATGCGCTGATACCAGCTATAGCTACGACTGGAGCGCAGAAGACGATACGGCAAAACAACATGACGCAGAATGCGCTCTTTGCCCAGCGTGATGCGATCTGCACTGTAAATGTTAGCGCGCTGGAACGTCAAGCTGCTCCCACAGTCATCAAGCATCTGTAATGTACCATCAGTACGAAATGCGCCAAGACTGTTGGGGGTTAGTTCGATAAATTGACCTTCCGGTAACTGCTCTACTGCTGCTGGTCGCGCCATCATCTGCACAAACCCACCGCGCTTGCCAAAGTAGTTGATACTGAGTAATAACTGCGGTAGTTCTGGTGGCAATGGTGCCTCATCAGGGAGTGAGAGCGCAAGCCTAAAAGCATCACGATAATAGACATATTCACGATAGGCAATGGTAGGTTGCATCGGCCAATGTTTTCGCTCTTGCGCTTCCTGCGCCTTTGCCTCGTTGCTTTTATCTTTGAGCAAGCGCTGTATCTTGCCAAAGCCTTTCATCACCATGACATCTTTAGGAACATCCAACCAGATAGCAAGATCGCGCAGGAAGGGGAACAAGCGTTCCCCCTCCTCAATCCCTCGTGTGCGAATAGCGACATCCAGCAAAGCCATCTTTATTGCATACGGCGTCGGTACCAGCAAGGTCTTCCCTCCGGAAGCGGTCGCGGCAGCAGGTTTGAGTGAGAAGGGTGCTACCGGCAAGTAATGAGCGACAATCCACATGATAGACCTCTCTTCGCCAGTGATGCTATTAACCCACCACTAATTTCAAAGGTGAATTTGAGTCGATCTTTGTACGCATCTGCTTCGCAAAATCAGCAATGGAATCGAACGTATCGGCATGCACTTGCTCCTCTTGCACACCATTGAGCGCGGATACAATATCCTTGACTTGCTCACGATAGGCAAAGCGATCCTCGTCACCGCCAATCAAGGGGCTAATCAATGGAGCAGGGATGACACTGGTACTGCTGGTAATTACCCCTTCGAGGGCCACCAGATGGGGCAGTTGTGTCGAACGCATGGCACCATTTAATTCGATAAAGGTATAGAGCACACTTTGCAGCAGGAGAGCAGCGCGACGTTCCCGCTCGTCTTCGCCAATAGCATACTTCTGCTTGATATCGTTGTAGCCAATTCGGGCGAGGTCCAGATGGCATACTATCGCATAGATACCGCTAGAAGCGGGACGATGGAAAATGCTTTGCCCCAAATTTGCCCCGGTTTTCTGACCATCCGCATCTTCTGCTCGTTTCTCAGCACTACGCTCCGCTACATATTTGGCATGGAAGTAGCTGTTGGTGCTCACTTTGCTCGGCAGGCCCAAAACCCAGCCAAATTCACTAATGGATTTCCGTGGCAACGAACGTTTCTCTGTCACCAGGATACCAGCAATATCATCAATCGCGCAGGTTTGCAGCATCTGATCAATAAAATCAGCATCGCTCACCTTCTCTGCGACTGTACGTGCAATAAAAGCTTTGTCGGCATTGATACGATTCGCGTTGAAATGCTGACAGCTTTCGCATAAAGCGAAATGCTGAGCACGAGCCTGCTGGTAGAAATGTTCCATTAACACATGCTTGAGCATGTCGCCGGAGATGGCGTTGACATTGTGCAGTTCTCCTTTGTGATCCACAATATCAACCATGCGAGTTTGAATCTGGTTTCCTTCACCACCCTCGTTGTTCAAGCTGTGCATATCTAGGGTAGCACGAGCAGCAATGGATAGGGATGCAATCGGTGTTTTCATGATCTGTTTCCTTTTTTGTTTGGTTGTAATCGAACAAAACTAATCTTCGGTACTACTCTCTTGTTCAGTCTCTGCCACGATTGTGTCTATCTCGTGAGTAACGTTTTCTCCCACCCCGTCCTGGAAGTCTTTGCGTGGATCACTGGCATAGCCATAAGCGACCAGCAGTGAGCAAACTTGTTCGGAGCCAAATTCGTCGATAAGGGACGCAATGGCATCAATATCGCTGTAGGCCACACTGCCACGCAGCTTATTGATTCGACGATCTTCGCTGGTGAGTTGACGACCACCTAGCCTATTTGCCAGCTTCTCTTCCTCGCGTGCTGTTTCAGCGTTATATTGCTGCAAGAAGCGCGCGAGGGCCGCGATGAACTTGTCGCTATAGCGTGCCTCACGCATAAGCTCTTGCCCAAGGCCATAGCGAACTTCGTAGGTGCGGTCACGCAACTGTGAACGCCGATACTGTGCTTTGACCGTTGATTGCCGAATGGCATAAGCAATGCGCTTGAAACCTGCATTGCTGGTGATAGTGCTGAGTTGTTTTTGTCCAGGCGTGTTATTCATTGCAATAAGGTTCTCCAATCCTGTGGTGGTAAATTGACGAATGTGTCGCTGAGGATTTTTCTCACCTTCACGTTGGCTGATGAGATAGCCACTATACGCGGTGGTGAATTTCCAGAACGGCTTCAGGTCACGTCCTGAAAGGAAATCACGGTAGAAACGGAGGAGTTCATACTCCTCGGCACCCTCCTTCCCATCGCTCATGCGAATCTGCTGGATGATTTGTAGGTGTTCACGTAATAGCGTTTGGGCTGTTTCTGCCTCAACAAGTTCAGTGATATGTGGCAACCATTGTGGAAAGTTAATGGCAGAGACGTTCATGGTTGCAAAGGCACTGCCCATATCTTTATAAAAAGTGGTCTCAAAGCCATGGGCCACGCTATAGATTTGTTCCTCATCTAAGAAATCGTCCTCAGCCTCACCTTTCAGGGCCTGCTCACGGAATTTGATAAAGGTCTGAGCGAAGCGCAAAGAAGCCATGATATCCAATTTGACGGCTGTCGAAGACCAGCACACTGTGCGGAATTCACGCATCATCCCTTGCAATGTGCTGAGGTCGATGACTTTCGGT
>JBBQXY010000227.1:0-7199 GCA_038209195.1 Ktedonobacterales bacterium
AGCAATTCCAGCGTATGGTTATATGTTGTGTTTTGTAGAGCGTGTGGTGCACGCCCATTGCACCACACGCTATACTACACACTACTCTGTAAAAACTACAATTGACTTTTTCCCACCCCTTATGTATACTTTTTCGTAGAAGATTGAACCCTCATAATAATCTGGAGACACCCTTGAAATAACCGTGAACACAGCATACAGCAGGACCAATAACATCGTGTAGCGGTCGCATATCCCTATAGATAACCGCTCACCCTTTATGAACAAACTCACTGCCGTGTGTCGTGCTCACCGGATTGTTGCCCTTGTCGACAATCGTGTGCTTCCAGCTCTCACCTATTCCCCATGCTTCATCCTGATTAATTGGCTGCGTGAATTGTAAGCTAAGCACAGCACAGCACTACATACGGCCTCGAAAACAAAGCGAGGTATACTTTTTATGTTAGTGACTACACGTAACCTGACAAAATCATATGGCGCAATACATGTCTTGAGTGATATATCCTTTGTCATTAATAACAGTGACCGCGTGGGTATCGTTGGCTCCAACGGCGTTGGCAAATCGACGCTGCTGAAAATCCTGATCGGAGAGGAAGAGCTTGATAGCGGCACATTTGCCTATGCCCCCTCCAGCGAGGTTGGCTATCTCCCACAAACCACTCCTGAATTTTATGGGCGCACTATCCAGGATTTGCTTCTCGCCTCGGTTGGCAACCTGCGCCAATTAGAAGAGCGCATGCGACAGATCGAAGCTCGCATGACTACTGCTAACGAAGCCGGTGGTGAAGAACTGGCAGCATTGTTAGCGGAATATGCTCAAGTCGCGACAAAGTTCCAGGATCGCGGCGGCTATGATCTCGACTATAAAATTGACACTATCCTGGCAGGCTTGCGCATCGCGTACCTTCCGCGCACGCAAACGGTGCAGACACTTTCCGGTGGCGAGAAAGCGCGCCTGGGGCTTGCCACCTTACTGCTCAAATCACCTGATCTGCTCTTGCTGGATGAGCCGACGAACCACCTGGATTTTGCCAGCATGGAATGGCTTGAAAACTACCTTGCACACTATTCGGGTGCTATGCTGATGGTCTCCCACGATCGACAATTCCTCAATAGGACGGTGAATCAGGTTTTTGAGATTGATGAACACGACCACCACCTCAAAAAATACGAGGGCAATTACGACGCGTATGTCCTGGCCAAGGCGGCAGAACGTGCCAGATGGGAAGAAGACTACGAGCGACAACAAGAAGAGTTGAAGGAGTTGCGCAAGCGTGTGCGCGAGGCGGCCCGGCAGGTTGGTCACGGCTATCGTCCCCCGCGCGATAACGACAAAAATGCACGCCACTTCTTCGCGCAACGCGTTGACAGTACCGTCTCACGCAACATTCGTGCCGCCGAGGAACAACTCAAACGCATCGAGGCCGACCCCATTCCCAAACCACCGGAATTGCTACGGGTCAGTTCGCATTTCAGCACCGAACCACTCCAATCGCGCGAGGTCGTCAATGCCAGACAGCTCACGAAAAGTTGGGGCGAACGCTGCATCCTACAAGAGGTGAGCTTCACCCTCGCACAAGATGCACGCGTTGTGCTCATTGGCCCCAACGGTGCCGGGAAGACTACCCTGCTCAAGCTAGTTATGGGAGAGGAAGAACCCGATAGCGGCGAGGTGCAGATTGTCAGTAGTGCGCGTATCGGCTACCTGCCGCAAGACCCAGTTGATCTTGACCCCCGGAAAACGGTGCTGGAAACCTACCGCTATGGTCAAATAGGCTATGAAGCGGATTTCGTGGCGAAGCTGATCGGCTATGGTCTCTTCCGTCTAGAAGATATGCACAAAACTGTCGGGCAGTTGAGCGTTGGGCAGAGACGCAAACTGGAAATCGCCTGCCTGATGGCCCAGGAACCCAACGTGCTCTTCCTTGACGAGCCCACCAACTACATCAGCTTAGACGTCCTCGAAGCTTTCGAGGCATCCATCATCCATTTCCCCGGCCCCGTCATCGCCATCTCACACGACCGTTGGTTCATCCAACGCTTCGGCGGCAAGACATGGGAACTGTCCGGCACAACATTGGTCAAAGATACAGTTATACAGAGTGCCTAACAATACATGTGAATGAGCCTTGTCATTCTGAGCGCAGCGAAGAATCTCTCGTGGCAAGCAGAGATTCTTCGCTGCGCTCAGAATGACAGGCCTTCTCTCCAAATGTCTGCACTCACATCAACCTTGACGTTAACGTTAATGTTATGCTATAATACTAACGTACCCATTAAAATATGTCCTCTTTCTACTATCTTTCCTTCAGGAGGATACACATACCTATGTTAGCAACAGATAATATAGATAACACACAAAATCTCGCTATAGATGATGGACAAAGCCTCTACACCATTGAGCAGGTAGCCACACGCACCGGATTTACCAAACGTACATTGCGCTATTACGAAGAAGTTGGTTTGTTACCGCCAACTGGTCGCACAGAAGGCAACTATCGCCGTTACAGTGAAGCCGATATGCAGAGGCTGGAGCGCGTAAAAAGTTTGCGTGACTTGCTAGGCTTCTCACTCACCGATATTCGTGAGCTCATAGAAGCGGACGACGAACGTGTGCAAATCAAAGCTGCCTATCAGAACGAGACAGATGCAATGGCAAAAATAGCCCAGTTAGATCGTACTGATGAGATTATTCGTAATCAACTACATCTCATCGAGCAGAAGCTGACTGGTTTAGAGCAAATGAAAGCTGCACTCCTGGCAAAAATGGAGCACCATAATGAAAAACGTCAAGATTTATTAAATAATCGCTAATCACCCTACCCTAGATTGGAACCCTGGTCATATGCAAACCTTACCTAAAAGCGCGGTAAATACCCGCAGTATTACGCAACCATTGCTTAAAGAGCAGCAGGCGAAAGGCCTGCTGCGAGCTTTTTCAGCCCTGCGACATCGCAATTTTCGTCTATTCTGGTTTGGGCAACTCATCTCATTGATGGGTACCTGGATGCAGTCCATTGGACAATCCTGGCTTGTACTGGAACTAACCCATAGTGCGTGGTTGCTCGGACTCGTGGGAGCTTTACAATTCTTACCCGTCATGTTGCTCTCGCTCTTTGGTGGTGTACTGGCTGATCGCTTGCCGAAGCGAAAAGTGTTGCTCTTTACACAATCTTTTGCTATGGCGCAAGCCTTAGTAATGTGGATACTAGTAGCTTCAGGACAGATTCAACTCTGGCATGTACTGATACTGGCGTCATTGCTTGGCCTGACAAATGCACTTGATATGCCCACGCGCCAGGCTTTTGTCGTCGAAATGGCGGGACGCGAAGACCTACCCAATGCCATCGCGCTCAATTCATCGCTCTTCAATATGGCCCGTATTGTTGGCCCTGGCCTTGGTGGACTCATCATTGCCTGGCAGGGTGTAGGACTGCTTTTCTTATTGAATGCGCTCAGCTTTATTGCCGTCATCATTGGCTTGGCGATGATTGATATGTCAAAGCTACATGCCCAGGTCAAACGACTACTGCTAGCAGAGGGCGCACACAAACAAAGCACGTTGCAGAGCTTGCGTGAAGGTCTGGCCTACGTGCGCCGCACGCCATCCGTCTTGCTCATCATCGTTGTGATTGGCGTCATCTCGTTGTTCGGCATCAACTTTAATGTGGTTTTACCGCTATTCGCCACGACAGTTTTGAATGTTGGACCAACCGGGTTTGGCTTCATCTCATCAGCCTTCGGCATCGGCTCACTCATCTGTGCCCTCTGGTTAGCCTGGAGCAATCACAAACCCTCGATTCTCTACGTTGTGGGCAGTAGCCTTGCCTTTAGCATCATTCTGGCCCTGTTTGCAATTTCGCAATCCTACGCACTATCGCTGCTATTAATTGCCGGTGTTGGTTTTGCGCAGATCGCCTTTTCGGCTACATCGAATACAGCCTTGCAGACGGTCACGCCGAATCACCTGCGCGGCAGAGTCATGAGCGTCTATATGCTGGTCTTTGCCGGTAGCACGCCTCTAGGCAACTTGTTCACTGGCGGCTTGTCACATTGGTTTGGCGCACCTACCGCACTGCTGATTGATGCCGGTCTGTGCATTATTGCCGCTGTTGTTGGTTTGATTATGCGCAAGCCCGCGGAGAAAAGCCTTGCAGAATCACCCAAACTTGCTGATTAAGTGGCGCGTGCTGCCGCTGACCATAGCTGATCAGCAGCAGCATATCGACCAGAGTGAACGGTTGCTTGCCGAGGCAGAAGCGGGGCAAGCAGCAACGCTCTATTGGTCGATAGCCCAGCCTACGGGGTTAGTGCTGGGTTTCTCTCAGAAGCCCACGGTGCTCAATCAGGAAACCCTGGCGGTGTACCCTTTGCCTATTTATCACCGCAGAGCTGGAGGAACGGCGGTGCTGGTTGGTCCCCAGCTACTCAGCCTGGATGTTATTCTACCCGCGGGACATCCCTTAATTTTAGCCGACATTATCGAATCGTATCGCTGGTTTGGCGAAGCCTGGCGCCAAGCAATGCTTGCCCTGGGCATCCAGACGCGCACAATCCCACCTGACGAGGCACACGAACAAAAAAAATTGCTCAAACAACCAGAAACAAGCCAGCGTGAAGCACTACTGCGTCGCGCCTGTTACGGCTCCTTATCGCCATATGAAGTGGTGGTAGGGCAGCGCAAACTGATCGGCCTGGACATGATTCGTCGTCGCGTTGGTACACTTTTGCAAGCAGGCCTTTTACTGCACTGGGAAACCGAAACACTGGCCCAACTGCTGGGTCATTCACCGGAGGAACAAGACATTTTGCGCACAGGTCTGCTCGAACGCGCCATTGGCCTTGACACCCTCGCTGAACACACCATCCCCGTAAGTGAAATCATCTCCGCGTTCGAAAACACCATCTCTGCAATTCATGTGACGAGTGAGGATGCAAGGGGCGGCCGCCCCTTGACTGGGTTCTAGGGCGCAGCCCTAGTTCTCCTTCTCTCCCCTGCCTCCGGAGGCGGCCAGTAAAATGAAGTGGAACAAAGCGTCTGACGCTTGACACCTCAATGCCCAGCATCCTATACTGAACGAAAATTCAAAAACTATAACGAGAGGTTTGATACGATGGCAAATACAACTGCGCCTGGCGCACTACAAGTTATTACAACTTCTGATTACGAGGCCATGGTCGTTGGCGCACATCCCGACGACGACGATTTCGCGGCTGCGGCATCCAGCGCGCTGTGGGTTAAGCAGGGCAAAAAAGTTGTCTGGGTCGTTATGACCGATGGTGCTGAAGGCAGTGAAGTACCAGCATTAGTCGATACCGAACTGATGTTGGAGCGTGAACAAGAACAGCGTTTAGCCTGCGAAGTCTATGGTGTGCAAGCGGTTGAGTTCTTGCGCTACTCGGATGGACATCTGACCAATAACGAGGAGGCTCGCAAAGCACTGGTACGCTTGATACGGAAATATCGTCCGCGTATTGTCGTTACGCATGATCCCTCGCAGCATATCTTCGCACCTGACCCCATTGAAAAACCCGAAGAGACTGCCTACCTGAATCATCCCGACCACCGTGCCACAGGCAACATCGTGCTGGATGCCATCTTCCCCGCCGTGGGCAATCCCCGTGCCTACCGCGAACTATTAGCAGAAGGATATCCTCCATTTCGCGTACATGAACTCTATCTCTTCCACTCACAATTGGACAACACCTATGTGGATGTCAGCGAAACCATTGACCTCAAGGCCAAGGGGCTGCAATGCCACGCCTCGCAATTCGGCATCGATACGTCAAAAATGCTGGAACGCGTACGCCAATGGGCTGAGGAGACCGCGAAAGAGGCGAAAGAGAAAAAAGGCCTGGAGATGCAGTTCGCCGAAGCATTCCGCCGTGTCAAGCTGTTTGTGCCAAAGCAGGAAGAAGTGCCGACCGAAGGATAAATATGACGGAAGAAGAGAACGCCGCGTTGGCTCAACCGACGCGGCGTTCTCTTCTTCTACCGATTTCTGCCTGACGATTAGCTGGGCGTGGCAATGGCATAGAAGCCTGCCCACCAGGTGTTGAATTGCCCACGCGTGAGTGAGTGGCGATTATACAGCGACGAGTCTGCCAGGAAGACGTTATTGGTATCGCCGCCCGTTACGACCACGATATGACCACCATCGTATTTAGCCGGGGGCCAACTGACAATCACCGGCCTACCATGATTGGCAATATCGATGATTGAGTTAAGCGATAAATTGTAACCCCAAGTTGTTTTAAAATTAAAACGAGTCATCGTATGCGCAACGCCAATATCCTCCGTTAACCCCAACTGTGGGGTAATCTCACCAATGCTCGATTCCACTTTCAAAATATCGGTAACACGGTAGTGGTGCCCATACGCGTTGATAACTTCGGTAATTGCGGCAGCGGAGCAGGCCGAATACGCCCATGTGTTGTATTCACTGCTGGAGTTATATTGACTCGGGTCTAACTGGCTAAGACGGGCCAACGCCGCGGAAGCGGTATAAGAGGGAATTTGTGGTGAGTTTTGCTGGGATGAGGTATTCGCGGATTGCGTCAACGTAGGCCAGGAAAAAGCACCAATTAGCATGGTATTCGGCATGACCACGTGCATCAAAAAAGTGAAGAGGAAGTAGCAAGTGAGCAAGATAAGTAGGATGCCTAGCCAGGGTGTAGGTTCGCCACGACGACGCTTGAAGATGCGATTCACCGAAAGCGATTGCCACAGATCGGGCCATGTACGCTGCTCATTATATTCGACCACCTGACGCACCTGTACCGATTGCCTTATTATAGGCTGTCTCATCACAGGCCGACTAGCACGACGCATAACCCGGTTAACAGAGTATGTTTCGGGGTATTCTCTTTGCCTGCGACGTTCGTGTGTTTTCTGCTGAGAGGAGAGGAAGTATCCAACAACTATAATGACAAAGGCGATCACGGCAAGTGGCATGAGCATAAACAAAGGCATCGGAAGGTAGCTCCTACTAGTTCAAGCAACACTTGTCAATGGCAACCATGAGAGTTCTTTACTACAATGCACAGTATACCATTACATCTCAATATAACGCAAACTATCGTCCAAAGATACTAATACACCTATTTACTACTCTGTCAACCTACATGTGTCACAGGGGTGTATGAAAAAGTTGTAGGCAAGCAAGCAAAAAGGTGGTATCCTCATCTGTAAGTAAAAA
>JBBQXY010000228.1:0-7120 GCA_038209195.1 Ktedonobacterales bacterium
AGCTCGCCTCGCGGCCAAAGTCGCCTTACATAACTTTTGTCTCTGGTTCAATCAACAACTTGATAGGCCTCTTTTGGCTTTTGCTACCTTGCTAAACTGGTAGGGCTTTCGGGCTTGTTAATTCACACCAAACGTTTAAGACCCGTAATTTGTTGCCTGTAATGACTTTCGAGGAATTGTTGTATATGCTTCTGATTAAATCTCATCTTATTCTCCAAAATAAAAAACAGGAGGCTTGTAGTCATAGCAGTATATTCACGCCGTTCTCTGAAGTGTAATAGTGCCATCTAGGGAAGAGTGTCCTGGGTAGGACCACATACCACTCATTTGTCCGTTTGGACCAGTCGCAGTGTAGGTGCAGTTCAATTGAATTTGACTGCCACTTACATAAGAGGGATCAGTGAACGAAATGGTATTCCCATTTATCGTGCCAGTGATGTTCACCGTTGTGTTGTACACATTCTCAGTCAACGTTCCTGTTAAGTTACGTTCCACTATGCAAAAAACGTTCTGTCCCAAAGGCAGCCAAGCATGAACACAGCTTGCAATCCATAGTGTGCGGCTCATCTCTTTTCATGTCGATACCAAAAGGGGGGTATAATTATTCAGGCTGCGGTTTGAAGGTTCATGAGGAAAGAACTAGCATGTATGCAATTTGCAAAACAGTCACGTCATGCATACCTGGGATGCCTCAGTTGCCGAAACCGACTTTCTCCATCCACGCTATCTCAATGGACAATTGGTGCAAAATTGGAAGAAACTCTCCTTACTTACAGCAGAAGGAACTGAGTACAGTTCGGAAAGGACATCATGATGAAGGCAATTCGTATCAACCAGATCGGTGGCCCAGAGGTCATGCAGTTAGAAGAGGTCGAGACGCCAACACCGCAAGAAGGCGAGGTACTCATCAAAGTAGCAGCAGCAGGAGTCACACAGGCAGACCTTGCGCAACGCCAGGGAACTCATCTGACGCGCACTCGCACGCCGATGACCTTAGGCATGGAGGTCGCAGGGACGGTTGTGGCATGTGGCTCAGGAGTAAGCATCCCAGAGGCGGGGACCCGTGTGGTTTCCTGTGTCGAGGGGGGCTATGCTGAATATGCCATCGCCAAGGCGACGATGGTTATTCCCATTCCAGCCCATCTGGATTTTGTGCATGCGGCCACGTTTCCTGTCCAGGGGATTATGGCGTACCAATTGCTGCGGGAATTGGCCCGTCTTCAAGCCGGAGAGAGCGTGATGGTGTATGCCGCAGCAGGAGGTGTCGGGACACTGGCCGTCCAGCTTGCTAAGCTGATGGGGGCAGGCACCGTGATTAGTACGGCCAGTACCCAGAACAAACTCGATCTGGTTCGCCGCCTGGGAGCCGATGCTGCCATCAATCACAATGAGAAGGACTGGATTGAGCAGGTGAAGGCGGCAAATGGTGGTCGGGGAACTGACATCATCTTGGAGATGGTCGGGGGTAAGCAGGCTGAACAGTGCCTCCAATGCCTGGCGCCATTTGGTCGCATGGTCGTCTATGGAAGAGTCAGTGGACAGAACGCACAATTTTCCGATTTGCAGTTAATATACGAAAATCAGACCATCATGGGCTACTGGTTCACTGGATGGATGAGTAGTCGCCCAGAGCGCACTGCTACCGCAGCGCGGGAACTCATGCAGTACCTGGCGACTGCTGAGTTGGAGATTATTGCTGAACACACGTTCCCGTTAGCTGAGGCAGCAGAAGCACACCTGGCTATTGCCCAACGCAAAACGACGGGAGAAGTCGTGCTGTTGGTCTAGGAAGTCCTTTGGGCAAAACTCCTTTTGCACATCTCATTTGGCGAGGAACCGAATTGAAACCATCAGGGGAAGGACGAATGCATTACATTCATGCATGAAGAGCACTTTGACCGTCCTTCCTCATCCAAACTTTAGCTTCAAATCGGCTGCCTGGCTCGCTTCGATGGAGAGGTCGAGAATGCTAATCCATTGATGCTGCCTGCTCGAATAGTTTTTCCAGGGCTTTTGTTACTTCAAAGAAATCTCCAGGCTGGATTTTCAAATTGAGGCGGTAATGCTGACCACCGCGACCAGGAGCTACTGGTTTCGTTGTTGATACCATTGGAGAAGGTGTAGGGCTATGAGTTCTGCGATGAGACGACGGTCATTGTCGATCATGGGTGTGGGTCCTTTGCTAGCGTTGTATTATTACTCGATGGAGTCATTTGGCCCAAGGTAATCAGGTGTGGTACGCAATTTTGACAGGCTGTCCAGGCCATAAGCAGCAATATATGGAGGCGCGTCCCAGTGCTTGAGTTTGTTTTCTATACTTTTGTCAGCAACGAAAGCGGTTACTCCGACATGGACGTAGTAATCTTCTCGGAGAGCTGTCTGGGCGAGAGCCTTCAAATTATCACAATCTTCTGACATCAAGCCATCGGCTTTGATCTTGCATTCGTATCCTTCCGCAAATGAGTCGTTGTGTGAAAGCACTGCAACATCTATTTGTCCAGTGATTTCACGACCGTATGCATCGAGAAATTTTTGATTGCTCTGGCATTCGCTTGGCTGGCAACGTTGGGAAACAAGCTCGCTTGTAAGCATTTCAACGATAGCACCGCGAAGAAACCCTACAGTTCTTTCATTATACTGGTAGAGGGCTATTACCCTGTCAATAAAAGTATTAACGGACTCTAGTGTAGAATAAAGACCTTGTGCATCCGGGTATGTTTGAAAACTTGCGCGTAGGTCTTCCAGTGCCGAGGTAAAATTTGTTTGCGACCGTTGATTGAACTTCACCAGAAAATTGGCGATGTTTCTAAATGATTCCTGGTTAAGAACCTCTAATAACATCGTGACAATAGCATGTACATTTTGATTCGAAAGGGCATTGACCATTTCAGGTCCGCCCGGAGCGGCTTTCAGTCTCATCCCAACCTCGACTTGCTGTTTTGTGGTTACTGATTATCGAAGTTCTCCTGATGAGGAGACTTATTGAGTGAAGGATGAGGAGCAAGTTTCACCATTGTTAACATCATGGAGGGAACTTGTAGGCGATGGCAGATGCTTAGCAATAATTCACGTGCAAAAGGCAATAAAATACTCAGGCTTCCCTGCTCCAAAAATATACGAACTGCTTCCTCCGAGTAGCTTTCAGTGTAGGAGAACAAACCCAGAAGTTTAAAAGCGATATCGAAAGAAGGTGCGTTCTCGTCAAAAACTGTCCAAATATGAAGTGTTATCTGGGCGCGCAAATTCTCAATATCAACCTGTGCATCCTCCACATTGATCTGTACTCGAGGTATGTTTACGATTTCCACGGGGAAACGTTTTGCTATGATTTCTATGCAAAATGTGTTTTGTAATTGGACATCGTATGGTAAAAATAAGGCAGGCGTCAGTGCCTGCGATTCATGTATCTCTATTGCCATCTTTTCCTCTTCCGATGGCTGAAGTGGTTGATCAGATGCCATGTATATATAACCCTTCCAACATATATGCTGCTATGCAGCAGAGACAAGGTTTGGATTGCTGGTCTCTACTGAAGTGGGAACAGGTTTGGCCATTGACCCCGAAGACAAAGAAACGCTCACACCAGTAGTACCGATTGCCTGAACAGCCAAATTACCGGTGGGTGTATATAATGACTGCCAGTCTATGAAATGGGTAGTTGCTGCTATGGTCTGGCTTTGGCCTTCTCTACCTTGACGCTGCTTTTCGCTCAATAAACCTGCATGGCTTAGTTGGCGCAAGTATGTTGCTGGTAGCTCGTACAACCACTGTTGTGCCTCTGTGGCAGTTTCTGAGATGCTCAATGTGTATAACCTGATGGTAATATTGTTAAGGGCAGCCAACTCATCGAGTGACGTGATGCATAGTTGCTTTCTGAGAGTTGCTAGCGTTTGGAAAGCTTCTGGTATGACGCTCTGCAATGTTGCTTCATACTCTCCCGTGGATATTTCCTCAGTTTCTGCCTTTTCCTCGAACGTGGCTACAAGCTCGAGCAAATGCATCTCTATGCCATTGACGAAGTGTTCAGCAATGGTTGTTAAGCCGATAGCTCTGTATGCTTCAGGGATGGTCAGAACAACCTCGATGATACGTTTGAAGCTCTCATGCGAGGGTTCATGCGCCCTTCTCAATTGTTGTTCGAGGTGCTCTAGCACACGCTGAGTACGTAGTGATGATACAGCATTCAGGTGGTTCTGTTGTATTGATCGGTCGTCGCTCTGCATACTATCCTCGTTATCCCTATGCTTAATCCCTATATATACTATCTTTCATCTATATACTACGTGTTATATATCATATCATACTATCGCCAAGAAATGATAAGATAGTACAGCTTATGGCACGGCTATTCTACCAGATTACGGCAAAGATGTTAATATGTTACTGAAAATAGACGAGCGATCACAGGAACTGTTCTCTGTTGGAGACCAGATGCAAGAGGTCTATGAGCATGCTGCTTACCTCAATTCCTGCAAAATTTCCTCTGCGGCCCTTTGGCCTTCTCTGGCTCCGCCTTCCATGAATCCTTGGAACTCGGTTGAGCAGTGTTCGCCGGCGAAGTGGATGGGGCCCTGGCGTATGGCTTCGTAGCCGCCGAACGTGGTGTATTGTCCTACTTTCCAGCAGGAGTAGCTGCCGAGGAGCGTGGGATCGCCCGTGGGGTAGCTCAACGCGGCTTTGCCGATGTAGTGTGGGCTGATGCCGGGGAAGACTTGCTCCAATTGCTGGAGGCAGTCGCGAGCATAGGCCTGGATGTTCGCTGATTCGTCTGCGGTGGAATAGGTTGTTGGTGGTGCATAAGAGGCCCCTCGTAGGCCGCCTGTGTAATCAACAAGTAGTCCGCTTGAGCCAGTTTGACCGGAGGAGGCGTCCCAGAGGGTTTGAATAGGCAGGTCTGTGAGGATGAAACCATTGTTAGCGCGGGGCCAGGAGCCTTCCTGGTACCAGTAGGGCTGATCGAACTGTAAGAAGAGTTTGGTGATCGTGCCGTAGCCAAGTTGTTCGATGGCTGTTTGTTTTAAGGTATCAAAACCGGCCTGATGATAATCGACGCGGCGCAATGTGCTGAAGGGCAAGGTGAGGATGGCACGTTCGCACTGCACTTCTAGGGAGCCAGCGGCGGTGGCGAAGGTCAAGGTGAGCGAATGGTCTAGGTTCAGTTTCAGGGCCGTCAGTTGATGGTGTAAGTGAATGCTCCCTTCTCTCAAGCTATTGGCGATTGCTCGCGGTAGTTGCTCGTTGCCGCCGACAATTTTGCTGCTGCCTTGCAGCGGTCGGGAAGTGGTCGCGCCACCTGAGAGGTCACGCGAACCGAACATATAGACCAAGTTGAGAGAACTTTGCTCGTGCGTTTCCAGGCCGAAGTAGCCATTACAGGCGTTCTCCAGCAAGTGGCCCAGGGGTGCGTTGTGCCCACCTGCGACGTACTGTTCAATCCAGTCGTATGCGCTTAGGTGATCGAGCCGGTAGCCTGTCTGTGTATAGTGAGTATGGGTGGTGGGGAAGCCAGCTTCTTGCACCTGCTGCTGCAAAAGAGGAGCGAGTGCCGCGGAATCCGTTGCCAGTTCTTCAGCGCTATAGTAGCGGTGGCAGAAATACATGACGCTTTGTGAGCGGTCTCCCTTTGTGCGACCCAGATCGACGCTCTTGAGGCCGAAACGTTTGATAAGTTGGTGGAGGGTCTCATGGTCGCCGTCGATGAATTCACCACAGTGCTCGCTGACCATGGCATCGGCCCAGGTGGTAGTATCGGAGTGTATGCGACCACCAACGCGGTTGGACGCTTCGTAGATGTCGCACGAGAGACCGGCGTCCTGCAACGTGAGGGCGGCGTTGAGCCCGGCGATTTCCGCGCCGATGATAGCGATCTGCGGCATAGTTCTCCTCCTGAGGCGATGTTAGTTCTGGCTCTCGTTATCCGGCACGGAGTATTTGACGGTAATGTAGGTAACGGCATCCCAAGAGTTATGGATGCCGATGAAGAGGAGCAAAACAGTAGCCGCACCGACGGCAAACAGAGTCGGCACCGGATTACCCTGGAGCAGAATTGCTGCGACGACGAGGGTTGCGTAGGAGATGAGCGGAAATATTGTATTAAACAGCCAGTCTTCCAGTACAGGTTCATAATCATGCTGACGGATGGTGCGCCGTGCAACGATGACGACGTAGACTAGCCCCCCTAAGCCGGTGAGGCCGAGTATGAGAGCAGCATTCCAGAGCATCTGCCATGGCGCACTGAGGGTCACCGCGATAAGAAGGGCAAGGCAAAAATGCACGACTGTTGGTGAGCTGAATGTCGCAATGGTCTCACTCGATTTTCGCACTTGAGTCCCCGCAATCAAGGTGATCACCACGAACATCAAGCCAGTCAGTGCCCCAGCAGCGGAGCCAATGATGACGTAAAAGTTTTGCCAGGCGGCTAGTGGCAATACTGTAGCATTTTGCATAATAGAACTCCTTTCGATGTATTGGAGTTATTTTGCGAGCGTTGGGTCTCCATTACAGAGACGCCCAAAGATTCTAAAGCATTGTGTAATTATACGTACATAGAGATGGTTTCCTACCTGAGCTAGCAGTATAACACAATCTAGTTCACTCTCTCTTCGTCCCGCTCGTATCGCGCTGGCGCAACAGCACAATAAGCAAGACAAGGAAGAGCACAAAAGCGAGTCCAGCCACCGTAAAGAGAATGATTACAACCGTATTCGATGTGCCACTTGCCTGTGTAGGCGTGGTAGAAGACGGTGCTGACTTTGGTAATGAAATATCTCCAGGCGGGGGATAGAGGAAGAGTATATTTCTAGCAATAGCAGAAGCAAGAGAAGTATACTGGAGCTTGCTTGTATCTTCCTCATTTTTAGCTTGCTGTCCTTCCTTCGATGGGTCAAAGATGGGTCTTTAGCGTAAGATTACTATAACTGAAATGGTTGTGTATGTCCACGGGTGCGGTTCATTTTTGCATGCAGGAGGTGTTCGTCGTTCCACCTTGTCTGGGGGACAGGTAATAGGAACAATGGGAGGACGTGGGGGCCTTGTGCTCAATACAACTCACGTAAGGGAGTGGTGTGTGTAGGGACAGTGGGATGTGGGGATGAGGATGAGGGGGCCTTGTGCCTGTCCT
>JBBQXY010000229.1:0-7017 GCA_038209195.1 Ktedonobacterales bacterium
GCACCCTGTCCGGGGGACAGGTAATGGGGACCCTTGTGGTCGCCCGTGGGTGGGGTCTGGCAATGTTTCCCCTGCCCCACCCACGGGCGACTTGCTTGCTACATCTTTACATGAATTGTATTGCCCACGAATCCCCATCCCTCTTCACCCCTTGCTTGCTCCTAAAAAATATGGTATACTCTACTTAAGGCAACACAAGCCCCCTTGTCAGACCTTATCGCACCCACCGAATTCTCCCTCCCACTATCGTCCCCTCACAGCACTACCACTAAGAAAGAAGCGTCACAAATGTCCCAATCATCACAATGTCTTATGTGTCCCAACCGTCCTAAGCGTCACATGTACCCCAAATGTCACAATCATCACACTGTCTCAAATGTCTCAACCGTTAACATGTGTTCCAACTGTCCCAATATCTCAAGTGTCCCAACCGTCTTATTATCCCAAGCTTTCATGTCTCGACTATCACAAGCGTCTCAAGCGTCTCAACTATCCCACTGTCCCAACCATCACAACCATCCTAAATATCTCAACTATCCCACTGTCCCAAATGTCTCAACCATCCTAATATCCCAAGCTTTCATGTCCCCAATGTCCCACTGTCTCAATAGTCACAACCACACTCTGGGTTTATACCTATGCTATCTCCAGATTGTAATAATCATAGGTGGTGCGCGTAGTAAAGCCAACGGAGCGATACAATCCGAAAGCGTTCTCGTTATCGGTGTCCACTTCGAGCGTGATCTGCTTCTGGCTGTGCTGTCGAAGCTCGCGAATGGTCTCTTCCAACATCTGGCGACCGTAGCCACGCCCACGATATTCTGGGCGCACGCCAAAGCCATAAATGCCAATCCCGTCCTTGGACTCGTCCAGACGTAAGCAGCCAACGGGTTCTTTGCAGCCCAGCGACGCCTCCCCAAAAGTGGCGACATAGAGGCGAGCATGGGTATCACGAAGCAGCCATTCCACTCTGGGACGCACGCTCTCTTCGGGGTCGCCAAAGCTATCCATCATGATTGAGACCAGCAGGTCGAGATCGTTATCATTTGCCTTACGATAATTGAGCCGTTCATCGAAAGTCATACGATCATGAAATGTATCCAGCACCATCTCATATTCAGAAAAATCGTACTGCGCCCCTACCGAGGCCACGAAACCCTGCCCCGATGGAGAGTCCCGTTCAACCACAAAAACCAGGCGCTGCACACCGTGGACCGCACATGTTTCTCGCGCCGCCGCCAAAAGCGTTGAGAAAATACCTTTGCGCCGATAGTCGGGATGCACCATCCCCAGCAGTTCTTTCTCTTTTGGGTCGAAGCTATCTAGCATCAGGCGGCCCACCAATTGCCCTTGCTCATAATAGAGAAAATCCGGCAAGTCAGAAAGTGTGCCTACATCGCGCGGGCTATAGCGTATATGCAAATTCTCATACGTATTGCAGATTTCTAGTAGCTTTTGCATCTCAGCCGCGTCAGCATCAGTCACAACCCGCGGCATAAACAAACCCTCTTTGAGCGTATCCATCTGTCCTTGCTCCCAAAAATGTAATGTATCGTTGCTCCCAAAAATGTAATGTCGTAGGGCGCGATTTATCGCCGCCACTGCCGATTTATCGGCCCGTCCCGTTGAAAGGATATCCACATGATTTTGTTAAACTTCATAATCGCCCCATTTCGTTTGGATAATCCATCATCACGCCCCCACATAGCTTTATTCAATCCCTATGCTGTTTTAAAACACCGCGGGTTCCATATAATCACCAAAGGTGGCGCGGAAAACATCCATAATCTCGCCCAGCGTGGCATAGGCTTTGACCGCCTCAATGATCGCTGGCATGGTGTTCTCAGTACCTTCGGCTACGCGACGCAGGTTAGCCAGGGCTTGTTTGACCTCGCTCTGGTTGCGTTCGCGGCGCACGCGGTTGAGTCGTTCGAGGTGGGAAAGCTCGCCAACGCGGTCGATATACAGCGTTGGCACCCTGATATCCCCTGCCACGACAAAGTCGTTGACGCCAACGATGACACGTTTGTGCTGGTCGATCTCCTGCTGGTAGCGATAGGCCGATTCGGCGATTTCGCGCTGGAAGAAGCCATTGAGAATACAGGAGAGGACACCGCCGAGGTCATCAATGCGCTGAAGATAGTCCAGGGCCGCTCGTTCTGTTTCGTCGGTCAACGCCTCGATAAAGTACGAGCCTCCCAGCGGGTCAACAGTATTGACGACGCCGCTCTCATTGGCAATGATCTGCTGTGTACGCAGGGCGATCAGTACGGCCTTTTCGGTCGGCAGAGCCAGGGCCTCGTCGAGCGAGTTAGTGTGCAGCGAGTTGGTGCCACCGAGGACAGCCGCCAGGGCTTGAATAGTGGTACGCATGATATTGTTATCGGGTTGCTGGGCCGTCAACGATACGCCAGCGGTCTGGGCATGGCAGCGCATCAGCCACGAGCGCGGGTCTTGCGCCCCGTAGCGTTCGCGCATCAATTTCGCCCACAAACGACGACCTGCACGAAACTTGGCAATCTCTTCAAAGAAGTCGTTATGCACATCGAAGAAAAAGGAGAGCCGTGGCGCGAACTCGTCAATCTTCAGACCGCGTTTGAGGGCCGCGTCCACGTAGGCCAGGCCGTCGGCAATCGTAAAGGCCAATTCCTGCACCGCCGTCGCACCCGCCTCGCGGATATGATAGCCGCTAATGCTGATCGTGTTCCAGCGCGGCATATGGCGCGTCCCAAACTCGATGGTATCCGTCACCAGGCGCATCGACGGCTCCGGTGGGAAAAGGAACTCTTTCTGCGCACTATACTCTTTCAGGATGTCGTTCTGGAGCGTGCCGCCCAGCTTCGCCATGGGGAAGCCGCGCTTCTCCGCGTTGACAATATACATAGCCCAGATCACGGATGCCGGGCTGTTAATGGTCATCGAGGTGGTAATCTTGTCCAGTGGCAGACCATCGAACAACACTTCCATATCTGCCAGCGAAGAAATGGCGACTCCACATTTGCCAAATTCGCCAGCAGCCAATTCATGATCGGTATCGTAGCCATACAGCGTCGGCATATCGAAGGCCGTCGAGAGGCCAGTCTGACCCTGGCTGAGCAGATATTTGAAACGCTTATTGGTATCCTCGGCGGTGCCAAAGCCAGCGAACATACGCATCGTCCAGGGCTTGGCTCGATACATCGTAGGCTGGACACCACGGGTATAGGGATATTCGCCAGGCAGTGCCAGATCACGGCTGTAATCGACATTCCCATTATCCTGCGGCGTATAGACCCGATTGATCGGCACGCCGGAGGTGGTCATCAAGTGATCCTGTTCGGGCAGACGCTGCTGGGACTTCTCAACGGTCGTTTCTTCCCAGTGCTGACGCTGATCTTTTAATTGCGCCAAGACTTCTTTATCAAATAAAGTACCTTGCTCGACAATAGCCGGCTGTATATCCCGTGCCACGGGCGATCTCTGCTCAAGCATGACGTCCTTACTCCTCAACGTTGAGTGCCTTAGAAATGTTTCCAATCATCAGCTATTGTACCACACACGTGCAGCGAGATTTTCAGGGTGCATGCTATTCGTAGCCTTCAAGGCTGCTGACGCTGATTTTACCCCGGAAGATGCGATAGGTCAGGACAAAGTAAACGATGGCGAGCAGCATACCAATAATCCACCAGACTAAGCCAACGGCTTGTCCGTATTGTGAGGCCGAGGCATTCTGGATGGTCAGGCTGTTGCCAGGATTGACGGCGGGCAGAACGAGAGGATACAGGCCAAAGGCAGCACTGGTCAGCATCCCAACGATGAAGGCACACGACGAGAAAAAGGCGGCCAAGTCGCGACTCCTGGCGTGGAAGTAGCCCATGGCGGTCAGCCCTACCAGGGCAATGAGGGGGAAAATGAAGCCCCAGGGCTGTCCAAAGAAATTCGTGCGTATCTGTGGCTGCACGATCCACGTTGCTATCGTCGAGAGTATCGCCAACACAATCGTCACGCCCCAGAATACGCGCGCGATGCGGCGTGAACGTGTACAGAGCGGGTCGGGAACCTTGTAGGCTATATACGTGGCCCCGTGGGCGATAAGGGTCGCAAGTGCGAGCAAGCCGACGAGGATCGTGTACCAATCGAGGATACCAGGGGTAGCACTGAAAGGATTGAAATCGGTAAAAAGGGCTTCAAAGAAGTAGCCCTGGCTATTAAGTGGGACACCACGGAGGATATTGGCCAACGCGGCCCCATAGAAGATAGCGAGCAGCGTACTACCGATAAAGAAGAGACCATCCCAGAAGGAGGCCCACACGGGATTGTGGATGCGCGAACGCAGTTCGATGGAGACACCACGCAGCATCAACAGCCAGAGGACGATGATGAGCGGAAGATAGAAGCCACTGAAGCTGGAAGCGTAGAGAACGGGGAAGGCGAAGAAGAGGGTGCCTCCGGCGGCGATGAGCCAGACTTCGTTGCCGTCCCATACCGGCCCAATGGCGCGTAGAATCAGGCGACGTTCATCATCATTTTTCGCGGCGAACAGGTGGATGGCACCGGCTCCCAGATCAAAACCGTCCAGCACCACGTACATGGTGAGCATAAATCCAACGAGGATAAACCATAATGTTTGCATTGTTTTTTCCTTTTCTCCTGCTATACGCAAAACATTGCGCCACTATACGATGGTGTCAGAAAGACCATCTTCCGACTGCGCGGACTCGACCTTTACTTCCGATAGCTCTGGGCCGCGTAAGGCTTCAAAGACCACCAGGAAAACGTAGGTCAGACCAAGCAGGAGGTACATGCCAGCAAAGCCAATCAGCGTAAAGAGCACGTTCCCCGATGAGACGTTTGGTGAGGAGCCCTGGGCTGTATGGAGCAGCCCAAAGACGATCCAGGGTTGACGCCCTAGCTCGGCGGTAAACCAGCCCGCGGTGTTGGCAAGGAAGGGAAAAGGCATAGCCAACAGCAGCAGCCAGTGCATCCAACGGGTTTGGAAGAGGCGTTTCTGCCACAGTAATAGGAGAACCGCGAATCCCATGATAGCAATAAAGAAAGTACCCAGACCGACCATGACGTGATAGCTATAATACAGCAGAGCAATAGAGTCGGGACGCTGGTCCGAGGGAATCTGATCGAGTCCCTTGACCTCGGCAGTCCAGCGGCGGTAGGTCAAGAAACTGAGTACATTGGGAAAGATGATGGGATTGTCAAGGGTGCCATTATCGGTATTGGGTTGTCCAATAATGACGATTCCAGCCCCGTTTTGTGTTTGAAAGAGAGCTTCCATGGCGGCAAGCTTGGCGGGCTGATAGGTAGTGACCTGCTGTCCCTCCAAATCTCCGCTGGGGGCAAGTTGAAAAATGCTGGCCAGCAGACCGACGGTGACGCCCAGTGTCACAAATATACGCGCATAATCGTGATGCTGATTTATGAGCAGGTAGTAGGCACCCACGCCTGCCATGAAGAAGGAGCCGGTGAGTACGGCCCCACCCATGGTATGCATATATTGTGGACCTATCCAGGGATTGGTCAGCACGGCCCAGTAGTTGTTAATATGGAGTCGTCCATTGGCTGCGACAGTATAGCCGACAGGATGCTGCATCCAGGCATTGGAGGCAATAATGAAGCCGCCAGAAGCCCAGGTGCCCAACCAGACCATGAAGGCCGAGAACCAGTGCATGCGCTGACCAAAGATGTTTTCTCCAAACAAGAAGATGCCGAGGAAGGCCGATTCGATGAAGAAGGCAAACGCGCCCTCCATCGCCAGCGTTTGCGCGATGATATCACCAGCATAGGTGGAGAAGCGCGCCCAGTTGGTGCCAAATTGAAACTCCATCGGAATGCCCGTGACGACACCCATGACGAAGGTGATAGCAAATATCTTGGCCCAAAAACGAGCGCTGGTGTTGAAACGCTCATCGTGTCGCCAGAGATAGAGCGTTTTGAGCACGAGCAACAGGAGTGCCAAGCCCATCGTCAACTGAGGGAAGAGATAGTGAAAGGCTATGGTGAAAGCGAATTGGAGCCGCGAAAAAATAGTAGCTGTATCCATATTAAAATTCCTCCGCGAAAACTAACATACCGTTCTGTAGGTCGAACATCTTCCGATACAAGCCATTGGCCTCCAGGAGCTGCTGGTGTGTGCCGCGCTCGCAGATGTGACCGCCATGGAGTACCAGTATCTCGTCCATGTGTTCCATTGCCACGAGGCGGTGGGTAATCATCACAGTCGTGCGCTCGTGCTTGAGACTATGCAAAGTTTGCAGCAACGCGTGTTCGGTGTGCGGATCGAGGTGTGCGGTGACCTCATCGAGGATGAGCAAGGGGGCATCCTTGAGCAAGGCACGCGCAATCGCGAGACGTTGCCGTTCTCCCCCAGATAGGCGCAGACCGTGCTCACCCACATATGTTTCCAGTCCGTGGGGAAGCTGCTGAACAAAATCAGTCAATTGCGCTCGTTCCAGGGCGTTTTCAAGTTCTTCCATGCTGGCATTGGGCTTCGCGAGCAGCAAATTTGCGCGGATAGTGTTATTGAAGAGATACGTCTCCTGAGGTACGGCACTAATCATATCATGCAGCTCGTCCTCCGCGACGCTGCGCATATCCTGCCCATCGAGGCGAATAGTGCCCTGGCTAGGGTTCCAAAAGCGCAGTGCTAAGCTGGCAAGTGTGCTTTTTCCAGAACCGCTGGGGCCAACGATTGCAATGCATGTCCCACGCTGAACCTGAAAGCTAATATCAGTCAGGACTTCGTCCTCATCGAGGTTATACGAGAAGTGGACGTGGTCAAAATTGAGGCTATTCTTTTCTGCCAAAGCTGCCATGTTATGATCGGATGGAGACATCTCCATGGGCGCAGACTCAGCCTCAGGGTCTTGCACGGATAGGTTGTTCGGAGTGCGTAGGGACAAGGGGTAAGGTGAGGATGAGTGGGGGGCCATTTTCAGTTAATTGTGTGGTGGGGGTATACACCACCCGGACAGCAAAAAGGCCCCCCAACTACCACCCCAACTTCCCCCGGGCCAAACCAAAACC
>JBBQXY010000230.1:0-6997 GCA_038209195.1 Ktedonobacterales bacterium
TTAAGATGAAGGGTCGGGGAAGTCGGTTGAGCGGGTGAGGTTCTCCCAGCGCGTCACGTCCTCTTGCCTATTATAACGGATGGCACGGCATTGTGCTCTGTTTTCTTCTTCAAATTATAACTTCAAATGAGTTCATTTGTCATGGCGGAAGACACCTGGAGACACTTGAAGATGACGCTTGAAGGCGCGGCTGAAGGCAGCTTCTGAACTGTAGCCGAGCCGATGGGCGGCCTCACTGGCGGTCATACGCTCCTCACGAAGCCAACTACTGGCGAGGGACATGCGCCAGCGTGTCACGTACTGCATGGGAGATAACCCTACCAGTCTGGAGAAACGTTCGGAAAAGATGGAGCGAGAGAGGTGGACTTCCTTGGCGAGGGAAGCTACCGTCCAGGATTCTTCGGCACGGCGATGGATTAAGGCAAGCGCACTGCCAATAGCAGGATCACTCAGTGCCCCGAGCCAGCCAAGTCGTCGATCCGCATCGTGTTCCAACCACGCGCGGATGGTCTGGAGGACAAGGATGTCGGCCAAGCGCGTCATCACGGCGGCACTCCCCGGTCGCAGTGATAGTGCCTCTGCACCGAGCATAGTGAGCGTGGCGTCCAACCAGGCATGCCCTCCTTCTTGAGCACCACAATGAAGCAGGAGGACACGCGGCAAGAGGTCCTGCAGCGGATGCGCGAGCGGTCCCGCAAAGCGTACCCCTCCGCAAATGAGCAAGGCCGCTGGCCCATTGCCACCGTAGTTTAACAGGGCAGCATTTTGTCCAATCCGTTCGGAAGGCAGGGCTGCCAGTGGAACTGCTGCCACTTGCGGTGGATCAGCGAGCTGGTGCTCGTCGCCATGCGGGAGAAGAACCAGGTCGCCTGCTGCAAGGGGGATGCACTCGGTGCCGATGCACAGCCAACAACTGCCTGTAATGATCATGTGAAAGCTGGGGCCGTCCTTGACAGAGAAGGACAAGCCCCACGGTGCTCTGAGTTCACTCCGTGCGTAGAAGCTGCTCTCCAGTCGCAAGTCTTGCAAGACGTCGGTTAAAGGATCCATCATTTGCTTCCTCCTCTCATAAAGGTGCTCTTTTCGGACGAATTGGTAGAAAAAGGCGACATACAAGCATAGATTCTCCAGGTTGTCTCTGTTAGACTATCACTTATGTTGGGTTTACTGCAACGGGCTGAAACAGAAAGGATAGGTGAGCTATGTGGGCGTTTCTTGTGACGCTGGCGTTTACGCTGTATATGACTGGTATGATCTGGAGTATGCAAGTGTTTGAATATCCGCTCTTTGCACTTGTTGGTCGCAATGACTTTCCCTCCTATCACGCGGCTCACAATCGTCGTCTTCCCATTTTCGTCATTCTACCCTCCCTGCTCGCTTTAGGAAGTGCGATTGTGCTTTTTGGATACGTCCAGCAAACATTCCTCTGTGGTCGGTGGTGCTGGTCGTCGCGATGGATATCGCTGTCCTTATTTCTACAGTGGTGTGGCAGGCTCCTCTACACGGAAGGCTCGATCGCGATGGATTCTCTGCCGATGTTATCAGGACGCTTGTGCGCAGCAACTGGATGCGCACCTGTTTGTGGACGGTCAATGCGCTGCTGCTTCTTGGTCTGACCGCAGTGGCTTTTTCGCGATGAAGTAAAGGCGAGGACTATCCCTCAAAGCTTTATCTGAAACCGGAACTTACTCCGGTGATAAGAAAGGGGGGTTGTGATTTTCTTATAGCTCTTCTTCAGGAAACTTGCCTCATTAGGATGCGTAGACGATGGCAACGACTAATCCAAAGGCCATGTGATTGATGAGGATGGCGAGCATCACCGGGAAGGCGTTGAAATGTTCGGCGAGTTGGGGAAACATACGCTTCATGACAAAGAGCTGCACAATAACAAAGGTGCCGTGTATTGCGCCGAAGAGTAGTCCCCATGCCCAGGTGGCACTGCCAATGCCAATGCTCCAAAAGGCGGCATAGATTATGGCGAAGAGAACGCCCATGGCAAAATGGATGGCTCCGCCGAGCGTCACGGCGTCTTGTTTGTTGGGGGCTGCTAAGGAGCCGAGCAAGCTGACCACGTCAATTCTTGGCAACCTAATGAGGGGGCCGGCGTAGATGAGCAGTAGCATGGCCATTCTGCCTGTAGAGCCAGCGATAATAGCATCACGAAGATGGACGATGAGAGGCGCGTGGAAAGGTAAGTTTTGTAGCAAGATGCAAGCTCCTTTCATGCAGGAGATTCGTTTGACTGGCCGCCTTCGGCGGCAGGAGAGGGAGGGAGGACTAGGGTGCAGCCCTAGAACCCAGTCAAGGGGCGCGGCCCCTTGCATCCCCGCTCGCCATATGAAGATCAACAGAGTACTAGAGAACAATACAGAACTAGAATGAGACTGGTAGGGCTTCTAAGCCACGAAGGACGAAGGTGCCACGCCAGCGGAGTTGAGTTGGGGCGACACTCAGACGCAGATTGGGCATACGCTGGAGCAGTGTGCTGATGGCGATTTGCCCTTCAAGGCGGGCCAGGGAAGCACCAAGGCAGTAATGCGGGCCGAGGCCGAAGGACAAATGTTTGTTGTTATTACGAGTTATGTCAAGTAAATCGGGATGGTCGAAGTAGTTTGCGTCGCGATTTGCCGAGCCTATCACGGCCATGACCAGTTCACCGCGTGGAATGGTGGTTCCGGCAATGGTGATATCTTCACGAGCATAGCGTTCGGTGGCCATTTCAACGGGACAGACAAAACGCAGCAGTTCTTCAATCGCCGTCTTGATGAGTGCAGGCTCACTCTGTAGTTTTGCCAACTGGTCGGGATGTTCCAACAGGGCTAACGTTCCGCTGCCAATCAGGTTGACGGTTGTTTCGTGGCCTGCGACCAGGAGTAGGAAGATCATGGCCAGGATTTCATCGTCAGTGAGCGAATCACTGCCTTCTTTGGCCTGGACGAGGGCTGTGGTCAGATCGTCTTGCGGATGAGCATGGCGTTGCTTAATGAGCTTCTTCAAGTATCCCATGAAGCCCATGAGGGAGGGGATGAGCACCAGGAGATTTCTGTTGGCACCCCCTGAAATCATGGTCTTGCTCCAACGATGAAACTTATGATTGTCTTCGGCAGGGACCCCCAAAATGCGCCCGATCATGGTGAGCGGCAGTGGCAGTGCGAAATCAGCAATGAGATCCATGCCACCATTGGGCTCTGCTTTATCGAGTAATTCATTGGTCAATGCTTGGATCTGGTCGCGCATTTGCTCGATCAGGCGGGGGGTGAATGCTTTGTGGACGAGGGCGCGCAGTCTGGTATGGTCGGGACTGTCCAGGTCAAGCATATTGCGCTCAAGGGCCTTGAACATGGGCGGCACCCAGGGCAGTTTTTTCAATTGCTCAGGTGTCATAGCACGGCGAGGGTCTTTGGCAAAGCGTTCGTCTTTCAAGGCACTGAGGACATCGTCATAGCGTGTAATGAGCCAAGCGCGCTGTTTGGTGGGGAGTTTCACCGGGAAAACAGGGGCTTCGGCGCGTAGTTGTGCGTAAAAGGGGAACGGGTTTGCTTTGAACGTCGCGTTGGTGATGTCAACTGACGCTAATGATGGTACAGGTGCGGTTGTTGGGTCAATGTGTTTCGTCATGATAATGTATCCATCCGCCGTGTAAAACCTAATGCTCATTACTACACAATGATGATACCATGAAAAGGCGAGCATTGGGAAGCTTTGACTCTTTGGCTTTACTATAGAAAAGAGAGGATAATAGGGGTCATGCTCCTGGCCGGGTAAGGGTATTGCATGGGCGACTTATGCCGATGGAGAAAAGAGAAAGAATCATTCGCGACGCGTGGATTGCCTCAGGATTCTTGGATGGGAATGCTGTGTGTCAGGTGGTCACGCCTAGGGAGGTCTCTATGCTCTTTTCTCTTTTTCGGCAACGGAAGCTTACGCACCTACTGTATCTGGGGTTTAGCTTAATGCTGCTATGCATCGTGGTCACTGGAGGAGCGAATCTTGTTGCCAATCGCCAGCATCTGAGCAATACAGATCGCCTCATCGATCGTCTGTATCCTGCACGCCAATCAGCCCAGTCCGTAGTCAGGCTCATGCTAGCTATTGATGATAGTGGAGCACAGTATATCTTATCTCATAATCCACAGCAGCAAGCACAGTTGCTCCAGACTTATCAAGAGGACGTGAAGGCTTTGCGCGTCGCGATTGCCCAATCGACGGTGCTGGCTGATACGCCCCAACAGCGGGCTGTGCTGGATGATTTCATGCAATACTTTTTTGGGAGCGGGGGTTATTACGATGATAATCAGAGTGCCTTTGCCCAGAAGGAGGATGGACAGCAGTTGACGGCCAGCGATAACTACGTGGATAGTCCATTTATCCCAACGATGCAGAATGACATGCAGATATACAGCAGTGTGGTAGATGGCGAAATCGCGCAAGCGGGTGCCAAGGAGAATATGCTAGCTAACATGGTGCTGTTCATCAATATCGGCTTAGGAGGAAGTGCTATACTCTTTGGATTAGGTGTCACGTTTTTCATCATCCGCTCGATCAATCGGCTTTACCAGGAGATCGAGGAGCAAAATGCCAAGTTGGCTGAGAATAATACGCGCTTACTGACGTTGTCAACCACCGATCCCCTCACTGAACTTCCTAACCACCGTGCGCTCCTCTCTACGCTCAAGCAGGAGTTGGAGCGGGCGCAACGCTATAGTCGCCCCTGTTCGCTGCTCTTTCTAGATCTCGACCATTTTAAAGCGTTCAATGATGGCTACGGACACGCGGCGGGCGATACTGTCTTGCGTGACTTTGCAGGCACACTCAGTACAACCATTCGCAGCATGGATACGGTAGGAAGATGGGGAGGCGAAGAGTTTATCGTCATCTTGCCGGAAGCGTCAGCCGAAGAAGCGTTGGAGATTGCCGAGAGGATCAGGAAGGCGGTCAGCTTCCATTCTTTCGAGATCAACGGAGGCTTACATCTTACCTGTTCAATTGGTGCCGCGTGTTACCCGGAGCACACGTGTGAGCTGGACGAGCTCATCTCCGCCGCTGACCAGGCGATGTATGGGGCCAAGCACCTGGGGCGCAACCAGGTTCGGTTGGTCAGCGATCCGGCTGTTAGTGTCCTGCTCAACAGGGAGGCAACTGAAGGAGGAAGAGAAGAGACCGCTTTACGTGGGACGGTAGAAGCACTGGTCGAACTTGTTGAGAGGCGGGATCATTCACTTGGCCATCACTCGCAGCAGGTCAGCGAACTCGCACGTCAGCTCGCACGCGCTGCGGGGCTGTCTCAGGAAGAAGCTCAGGGCGTCGCGCTGGCGGGACTCTTGCATGATATTGGGAAAGTAGCCATCTCCGATGCCATCTTACAGAAACCAGGCCCCTTGACCGAGGAGGAGAAAGAGCAAATGAGGAAGCATTCCATTGTCGGGGCCGAGGTGCTCAATCACATTCCATCGCTCCGTCCACTTGTCCCGGTGATCCGCACGCACCATGAATGGTGGAATGGGCGCGGCTATCCAGACCAATTGAAAGCGGAAGAGATACCGCTCGCGGCCCGACTGATTGCAGTAGTGGACGCTTACACGGTTATGATTACGGAGCAGGTGTATCAGCATGCCTGTTCATCAACCGAGGCTCTTGATGAGTTGAGGAAGTGCGCGGGGACACAATTCGATCCGATGGCTGTGGAAGCACTGTGCAATCTGCTGCAAGAGAGGCAAGAGCAGGAGGAGCGGGAGGTGATGAGTATTGCTTGAGGTAGGCTCACCCCGCCCCCCCATGACGCACCACCCGTGCCGCACCCATACACCCCGCCCATGACGCCCACAAGGGGCGTCACTACATTTTTGTTATACGTTCGCCGTTTTCATTTCTGTTTTATTTGTGTTAGCATGGGTTGCTGCGGGGGTTGGGCGTATTATTAATAGTGGCAATTTGGTGGTGTGGAGGACGCGTTCGGTGATGCTGCCCATTGTCCAGCGTTGTAGGCCGCCACGACCATGTGTGGTCATGGCGATCAGATCACAGCCTCCGAAGACGCCTGCGCCTTCAGCATCTTCGCCAACTTCGGCTACGTTGACAAGGGCTTCGGCTACATCGGTGTCGAGCGCGACGGACCAGGTGACGGCGAGTTTGAGTTCTTCGGCGATCCCTGCGCGGAGATGCTCTGTCACTGCTGTCAAGTATGTTCTGCCTTTTTGCAAGATGAGGTCTTTGGTGGGCGCGTCCAGGATTTCCCTGCCGGGCAAGGTATCGAGCTTCATCACGCGGACCAGGTGTAACGATCCGCGACCGGGGGCAGCGAGAGTAGCCGCCAGTTGGGCCGCGGGTAGTAATGCGGACTTTGCCGTGGCTGATCCATCCAGGGGGACAAGGACGCGCAGAGGTCGCTCGTTATAGGGATGTTGGCCGGCGATATGCTGCGTTTCATCTTCGCGCAGGACGAGTACTGGCACAGAAGAATGACGCGCTACTTTTTGCGATACACTGCCCAACATCCAGCGTTTGAAGCCGCTCTGGCCGCGACTGGACATGACGATGAGGTCTATCGCATTCGATTGCGCTGTGTTCGTGGTGTCCGTGGTCTGCACAGTTTCGCAGATGGCTGCTGCGGCTGGACCTGTTTGCACTTCAATAATGGTCTGCACGCCGTTCAGAGCACTTGACGCTGCTACTTGGTGCAGATATTCAGTAGCATTGGCAGTATCAACCTCTGCCATGTCATCAACTGCCAGCAATGGCCCATCTAAAAAGTATGGCCCGTATTTGTAAGAGGTAGGCATGGTGATGACTTGTAACAGTACAACCTTGCCTCCAGTTGAGCGAGCGATGCGTGCAGCTACAGGTATGGCGCGCTCCGCCACTTGTGAACCATCCAATGGTACTAAAATGTGCTTAAACATAGGACTTCTCCTTTATTACTTTGTGGGCTGGTTATATGTTTCTTAAGCCAAATCCCAGGTTTATGAATGGTCTGTAGGGCGCGATTTATCGCCGCCAC
>JBBQXY010000231.1:0-6946 GCA_038209195.1 Ktedonobacterales bacterium
ACGGGTCTGATTTCATCACACCCTGTGGGCAATCGATCCCTTCCACAGGATTGATGCACCGTTTCATGCGTCATCCAAGATGGTGAATCGCCAACAGGGTGTGATGAAATCAGACCCGTACTGGGGTTCAACTCATTCACATTTCTCTTCCCGACAAATGGCGTTTGACAGACTACTACAAAACAACCTTATGCTGTAGCTTTTACTATCGGCACAAGCGGCAACACCACATAGGATGCATGGTCGGCATCGTGCAGAATAGTTTGCTGTGCTACAACACCTTCGCTATCAGCACCAAAATCGTGACCAGTGTTGGGATTGCGGTCCCAACGTGGGAAGTTACTGCTCGTGACATCGAGGCGAATACGATGGCCTTGTTTAAAGACATTGCTCGTCGCCCACAGGTCGATTTCGTATTCGTATGCCTTCCCTGGCTCGATCAGTGATGGTTTCTCACCCTGCGCGAAGTTGCGATAACGCGCACGAATGATACCATCGGTCAGGTTTTGAGCATAGCCATTTGGGTGAACATCGACGAGACGTGCCACAAAGTCGGTATCAGGCGCACTCGACGTAGCCCAAAGATGGACCGTAATTGGACCCGTTACCTCTACATCCTGTGTCAGTTCGGGTGTGCTATATACCAGCACGTCCTCACGGCTCTCCGTCTCGCGCTGATTGTATGGACCACCTGGAAATTCTGGTGTCATCAGCAACGCACCACCGCGTGTGAGCACAGGATTGGCAGGGTCGTAGGTATAGGTGTCAGATAAGCCTGACGTGGGCATCTCGGTACTCAACACACCATCACCATGCAGGGTATTGGCGTGTCCATTGCTATGCAGGTAGTAACGGGTGTTCATGGCACGCGCGAGAGGCCATTCCTGCTCATCACGCCAGACGTTCGCACCCATGACGAAGAGTTTGATCGGTGCCTCATTGAGCATACCCGTGTCGATACCTTTGAGGAAATGATCGAACCAGCGTACCTGCAAACTTACAAAGTCGATTTTCAGGTCAATCAAGGCTGCAGATGCACCAAAGCCAAAGTTCAGCTCGCCAATAGGATTGTTGACGCCGCCATGTGTCCACGGTCCGATGAGCAATTTACTCTGTCGTGCTTCTGGTGTACTACCATGCTCACGCATAATTCTGAATGTTTCGATGGTATCTTGCAAGAAGATATCGTACCACCCACCAACATTGAGTGAAGGAACTGTTACCTGTTCATGCTTGCCAAGAATGGTCAGTGGTTCCGCATGTTCGCGGTCCATCACATACTCGACGCCCTCAAAGAAGGCTTTGCCAACATTATTGCGCTTAATAGGTGCGAACTCGTTCAAAGGTAAGGACCAGTAGCCATGTGTCCCTAACGCATCCATGTCTTTGACCAGACCATAGAGAGCACCGCCGAGGTGACGCGGATCGGGATCGCCACGGAAACGACGAAATAGCTCGTCAAGGCCCATCATCAGTTGCCAGCTTGCCGTTGTTCCCAGTTCCATTGCGCCACCTCGGAACAGGATGCCATTGAGGGGATCATTCCATGTGATGAATGGCACCATGGCTTTGAGTGCGGGTGGTTGTAGGACTGCCGACGCCCATTGTGTGAAGCCAAAATACGAGGCACCATACATACCAACACTGCCATTGCTGTATGGTAGTTTCGCGACCCATGCAAGGGTATCGACACCATCAAGGGCCTCATTACGCATTGGATCCCACTCGCCCTCGGAGGCCGCACGTCCGCGCGTATCCTGGATAACCACGACATAGCCACGCCGTGCAACCTGGGCAGGGTCCAGTACTGATGTGGCACCGGGTAAGTCCTTGCCATAGGGCAGGCGCGTGAGTAGGACAGGCCATTGTCCGTCCCCTTGTGGACGATAAATATTGGCACGCAGTGTGACGCCATCGCGCATCTGCGCTGGTACATCAAAATCTACAGTAATTTGCTGACCCATTTGTATAGACATATAGAAAGTGTCTCCTCTTTGTGTGAAGCTCTATTCGTAATGGCGTTCAGGCACCATGAGGGTATGATACAACGCGACGGAGGCAAGGTGCTAGCGGTGCTTTGTGCAACTCGCTATAGTGTGCCAGAAAATAATATGAACGAAACGAGCATATCGTGCCTCTCAGCGGCAAGTAGAGCCTTGCCTGCGCCTGAGATGATTACGCCAGTTCACCAGCAATCCGGATTATAGCTTGTAGGCTACGTTCGACATCCGAGTCGGTCGTGGCCCATGACGAGACACTGATACGCATGGCCGTTTGCCCCTGCCACATGGTCCCTCCGCACCAACAGGTGCCATCCCGTTGAATAGCGGCAATGACACGCCGTGTTCTCTCATCATTCCCGAATGTCACCAGGACCTGATTGAGCACGACCTCGTTCAGAATGGTGTACCCCGCGGCACGCAAACCTTCCGCAAAGCGTGCCGCATAGCGACAGGTGCGCTCAACGAGATCCGCGAGGCCAGATCGTCCCAGTGTGTGCAACGCGGCCCAGACTTCGATCCCGCGTGCTCGGCGCGAGAGTTCTGGCGTGAAGTTTGCCGGGTCGTGCGTTGGGCTTGAGGGTAGGTATGCCGCAGTAACTGCCATCGCGGCTTGCAGCACATCTGGAGAGCGAACAAATGCAAGGCCACTGTCATAGGGCGTGTTCAGGTATTTATGTGCATCCGTCGCCCAGGAATCAGCGTCAGCATAGCCTACCATCAGGTGCGCTCTGGAGGGGGCCACCGACGCCCACAATCCGAAAGCACCATCAACATGCACCCATGCATTCGCTGCTTTCGCACTGGGGATGATCTCCGGTGCGGGATCAAAGGCTCCCGTATTCACATTTCCGGCCTGCAAGCAGACGATGGTAGGACCGGAGAGGTTAGGAAGCATATCAGCACGCATACGGCCTTGCTTGTCTACCGGCACGCGCACCACACGGTTGCGACCAAAACCTGCCAGCCCCAGGGACTTGAACAGCGTGGAATGGGCTTCCTCGCCAACGACTACCGTCACTGTCGGGGCGCCAAACATTCCATCGGCTTCCACATCCCATCCTGCTTGCTTCAAGACAGCATGGCGTGCCGCAACCAGGCAGGTGAAATTCGCCATCGTCGCCCCGGTGACAAACCCTACTCCCGTTTCGGGCGGCAAACCGAGCACATCACGGAGCCAACCAAGAGCAACATCCTCCACCTTCGCAGGAAGCGGCGTTACTTCTGTCAGAGCAGCATTCTGATCCCAGGTACTGACCAGCCAGTTCGCGGCCAGTGCTGCCGGTAACGCCCCACCAATTACGAAACCAAAGAAGCGCGGCCCAGCCATAGCCATTGTAGCAGCACTGTAGGAATCGAGCAGAGCCACGGTTTCGTCCGCAGGAGAAGGATCGGTAGGGAGCGGGATATCAAGCTCGGCGAGACGGGCAACGACGGCTGGATCAGGGGCAACACCTCGCTCGTTCAGTCCTTCAAGGTAACGGATCGCCCGCTTGGCTGTGGTCGTAAGCAACTCATGCATGGGAATCTCCTCTTTTCAAAACAGTTTTTATGAGGAAGTATTTCCTCCTTAAGCAAGCTCTCCAAGAAAATGAAAGCACTAAAAAAAGCGCAGACGCCGAAACACCTGATTCATCACCTCTCGCTCTACATTCTTGCCAATGCGTACCAGCAGGATATTGTTAGGATCCATCTCAACATTTGGCTCATCAGTCAGGCATTCAAAAAAGTTATAGGGTTCAAGGATGTGTGCGAGCAACGAGCGATAGCGAAAGGGAGACAAACCTGAGCCTTTGAGGTCCCAATGCCAGGAGAGACCTACTGCTACGAAAGTCATCTCCTCCACTGCATCAAACTCAAAGGCTAAAGACAGTAATTGACGAGCAATCCCCAATCGGCGCCAGTGAGCACTCACTTCAATCGCTAGTTCATACGTGTTGGGCACTCCCTGCCACCATGTATCAGCAGGAGCCAGTGTCACCTGACCAACAATCTCGCCGCCAGGAGTGTATGCAAGCGTGAGCGCACAATCCGGACGCTCTGCTATTCCCAGCAAGAGTTGGTGTTCTCTTTCAGGAAAATGCGCAAACGCATGTAATCCGCACTCAGCTTTGAGCGATGCGACCAGGGCTGGTGAGCAGAAACTTTGCAGAATGAGTGGTCCTGTGGCTGTCTCAAATGTGCTTCTGCGTGCACAAGCGGCACTCCTCTGTAAGAGCGTCTGTTCATGAAGCATTAAAGGATGTGAGGGCATGCGTACTCCTTATAGTGAAAGTCGCTATACCAGCACTGTCTGCGTTCCCATTCTTTACTGTTTATGTCATCAGTGCTGTTGGCTCCCCAGCGCAGGGCTGCTAGAGCAAGTGCAATAAATGCTATCAATAGAATAATGATATCCATTCAATTTTTCTTTCTTTTCGATCAATAGAAAATTTCTGTCGGTAGATGACGTGCTAACCAGTACACTACTCACTGTTCGCTCGGTCTGACCAGAATGCGCCCTCGCGTGTGACCGCGTGACCATGAGTGAAGGCATTGCGACCCTCATGGTCATCGGCATAAGACCCATCTAGCCTGCTCCCGGTAGCATCACCTGCCTGGTTTGATATTTTGATTCAGATGGAACAGATTGCTGGGATCATAGGTGGCTTTGATCTGTGCCAGTCGAGCGTAGTTGTCGCGGTACGCCGCTTTCACATTGTCCGCGCCCTCATCCATCATCATGTTGACATAGCCCCCTCCCGCCGAATAGGGATGCAAGGCCAGCCAATAGTCCCTGGCCCACCCAATCATGCGCTCGTTGTTGGCAGGGTCGGGATCGACACCGACGATCACCTCGGCGAAGTTGGCGTCACGGTAATTGAATGCCGTCTCACTCGTGCCGGGCCGATGGGCTGCTCCATTGATGGGATAGATGTGCATTGTCGAGTGCATCGTCGGCAGTTGTGGGCCGTACTTCATATGCAAATCAATGGCCTTATCACTGAGATCCTTGAAGAAGTCGGCCTTCCAGTACCACTGCAAGCCAGCAGGGTATAAGGCGTCAAACATGCTCTGCAAAACCGGCCACGGAATCGGCCCCGCGAAATCGGCCGCAGGGGTGCGAAAGGCACGAATGGGTTTCAACAACTCTTCGGCCCGCTCCATCGGAGCAGTGGAACACCACACGATGGCGCACATCTTCTGCATGTGCAACTGCTCTGGAAAAGGGGGAGCAGGTGGCACGGTGAGAAACGCGAACCAGCCATTGATCTCCTCGGGCGCGGTCAAGATGAAGTCACGCCAGAACTTCATCACGTCCGCTGCCTGTTCGAGCGGCCAGAGCATCGGCCCACCGTAGACCGTGCTCATCGGATGCAGCTGGAACAGGAACGAGGTGACGACTCCAAAGTTGCCACCCCCACCACGGACTGCCCAGAACAGGTCGGTCTGCTCTTCGGCACTGGCGGTGACGAAGCTGCCATTGGCAAGCACCACATCAACGCTCAGCAAGTTGTCAAGCGTCAGGCCCAGAGTCCGCGAGAGATAGCCGATGCCTCCACCTAATGTCAGTCCACCCACGCCGGTCGTCGAAACGAAGCCGCTCGGTGTGGCTAGCCCGAAGCGAAGGGTGCCATGGTCCACTTCGCCCCAGCTGCAGCCGCCTACAACCCGAACAGAGCGCGCGGACGCATCGACGCGTATCCCCTTCATCCCTGCCAGGTCGATCACCAGGCCATCATCGCAGGTGCCTAAACCAGGGCCGCTGTGCCCACCGCCTCGCACGGCCAACGTCAGCTTGTGCTCACGGGCGAAGTTGACCGCTGCGATCACATCGGCGACATCCACGCAACGGGCGATCAGGGCAGGTCGTTTCTCGATCATGGCGTTGTAGACCCGAGCAGCCTGCTCATAGCCCGCATCGCTGGGACCGAGCACCGTTCCACGCATGTGCGATACCAGTTCCTGAATCTCTTTTTCCTTCAACGTGACTGAGGGAGTTTGCTGTGCCATTCTTCTTTTCTCCTTGTCTCTCCTATTGAGTAGACAGCATCTATAACGGTCAATATTTCGACCGCATGTACAAGCCGATGGTTGTGCGACGAGGGAGGCATGATTGCAGAACAATCGTCGCTCTCATACGTCTCCGCAGGTCGTTGAGAGAAGAATAGCATGAGGGGCGTTAGCAAAGCGTTTGGAGGCTCAAGATGAACTGCTGTTTTCGCGATGGATTTGAATGCTTCCAGTCAAATGAACGTTAGCAAAGTGTTATTTCAGGACAAAGTGCTCACGTAGATAGACTATAGTTGAGTGAGGAGGAGCCGCGCAGCTTTCAAATCCGGCATCTCAAATCCTTCGGTGAACCAGGTATACAGGTCGCTAAGCTGCCGCTTGGCGTCATCGGAGCGGTTCTGCGTGCTCCACAACCGCGCAAGGCTCATCGTTGCACGCAGTTCCAACGACCTGGCCTGCTGTGACTGAGAGATCGTGATCGCTCGCAGGAGTGCCGCTTCGACCTCAGATGCGTCCGCGCCATCCATAAGTAATAACTCGCCCCACAGCCGATGTAACTCTGCATCCCACCAGTGCTCGTTGTGTGTGCGTGCTTCAAAGAGTGCCTCGTTGATGGCTGCTAAGCCCTCCTCAGCTCGCCCGGCTTTTCCATAGCCCTGCGCGAGCAACGAGAGGTAATACGGCAGACGCAATCTGGCACTCGATGCCTTGAATTCGACAATCGAGTTGCGCAGTCGCCCGATGTGCTCTTCATTGGGCTGCTCAAGGACCAGTGCATAGTTGACTAAGATGCTGGCCCACGCACGATAGTAGGGTGCTTGGCACGTGCTCGCGAGCGCATAGGCTTGCTTAGCGTGTTCGCGAGCGGCTGCCTCATCAGCACACAGTTGCTGCAGCAAGGCCAAGTATGCTGACACCAATGCCTGATTGAAAGGCTGATACAGGTCCTGCAC
>JBBQXY010000232.1:0-6790 GCA_038209195.1 Ktedonobacterales bacterium
GGTGGGGATTGGGTTGGCGTTGGCGTCGGCGTCGGGTGCACCAAGCAATATCTCTTCCAGGGCATCGAGCACACTATCCATTTGTTGCTCGGTGATTACGAGTGGAGGCAAGAGGCGAATGACGTTGGGACCGGCTGGCAAGGCGAGGATGCCGCGCTCAAGTAGGGCTTCCAGGTACGGTTGCGCCTTGCGATTGAGTTCGATACCCAGCAATAAGCCTCTGCCACGCACGGCGCGGATCAGCGGGCTATGGATGGCATTCAGCCGTTCGAGGGCATGTGCGCCCAGTATGGCAGCATGTTCCGCGAGTGCTTCTCGTTGCAGAATATCGAGGGTTGCCAGCGCGGCTGCACAGGCTAAGGGATTACCACCAAAGGTGCTGCCATGTATGCCCTTTGTAAGGCGTCCACTCTCCATAACACGCGGCCCCAGGCAGATCGCGCCCATCGGTATACCACCAGCCAGAGATTTCGCCAGGCAAAGGATATCGGGTTGCAGATTATAATGGTTACAGGCGAAGAAGCTGCCTGTCCGCCCAAAGCCTGTCTGCACCTCATCCACGATCAACAATGCTCCCCGTTCGTGACAAAGGGCTACCAGACCCTGTACATACTCCTCGGAAGCAACATGCACACCACCTTCCCCTTGAACCAACTCAATGATTACCGCAGCCGTCTCGGCGCCGATGGCGGCCTCCGCTGCCGCGAGATCATTAAAACGGATATGGCTGATACCTGGGATAAGCGGTGCAAAGGGGGTGCGGTAGTGCGGCTCCCATGTGGTCGAGAGCGCACCCATCGTGCGCCCGTGAAAGCCACGCAACGCAGCTACGATGCCAGTGCGTCCGGTCGCGACACGTGCGAATTTGAGGGCACCCTCCACGGCCTCTGCACCACTGTTGCAGAGGAAGATATGGTTCAGTCCTTCCGGCGTAAGCTGTGCCAGACGTTCCAAGAGGTGGGCTCGCACATCGTTGTAGAGGATTTCGGGACAGGTGATGAGACGTTGCGCCTGCGCGGCGATAGCGGCAGCTACCTCTGATCGTCCATGCCCCACGTTCGCTACCCCGTGACCAGCAATGCAGTCGATGTATTCGCGCCCTTCAGCATCCCAAACTGAGGCGCCGTTTCCTCGTACTATGGCGACAGGACGCTTATTATAGACACCAGTACTATACGTATTTTCCAGATCAAATATCGTGCTCACATGCTGACCCTTTCTAGTAAAGGAGATAGGAACGAAGGTGAGATGGTGGGTGGTGAGATGGTGGGGACTGCAATCGTTGTTCCCGCGCCATTGAGTACAGCTCGCAACGAGGCATTCCCAATGCAGACACGAGGTACGCCACCCTGCAACGCTTCCTGCGCACCCAGCAGCTTCTTGCGCATACGCCCCTGCGCATATTGCATGTAGTGGTCTAACTCGTCCGCTGCAATGGTTTCAACGAGTGTGGCATGGTCTTCTGGATTGGTAAGCAGACCGGGAACGTTCGTCATGATGGCCAGCGTATCCGCCTGTAGAGCTACCGCAATAGCCGCAGCCGCACGGTCACCATCGACATTTAAACGCTCGCCATCCCTGCTCAATGCCAACGGGGCGATGACGGGGGTATAACCAGCGTCGAGTAGTTGTTGCAGTAATGAGCTATTCACTTGCTCAATCTGACCCGTATAGTCGTCGCGCACGATCTGTATGCGCCCCTCTGGCGTTACCGTGCGTACCACGGACTTGCGCCTTGCCAGTAGCAATCGTCCATCCACGCCCGTCAGCCCCAGGGCATTGATACCCTGCTGCTGCAAGCTCGCCACTAACGACGTATTAATCTCACCGGCAACAGCCATCGCATAGACGCGCAACGTCTCGCTATCGGTGTAGCGACTGACCATGCCACTCGGCGAGGTAATCGTCCGAACAGGCTGTCCCAGACGCTCAGAAAGCGTATTTGTGAGGGCAGAGCCGCCATGAACGACGACAACACGTTGCCCCTGAGCAACACATTGCGCAATCTCACGCGCAATATTTTCCGTGGTGACACCGGCGCCACCACCAATTTTCACGACAAGTGTCATAATCATTTCCATTTTTCTACACAGGATGCAAGCCTGGAAAGCCCAATCCTAACGTTTCATCCCAACCGCACATGCAGTTGAGTGCTTGTACCGCGTTACCAGCGGCACCCTTCATCAAGTTGTCCAGGGCCGCGATGACCACGACTCTGCCTTGCTGAGCATCGAGTTCAAAGCCGATATCGCAATAGTTGCTACCAGCTAATATTTTCGGTTCGGGATAGCGATACACGCCACTGCGCTCTTTGACCAAGCGAATAAACGGCTCGTTGGCATAAGCTTCGCGATAGAGCCGCCATAACGTGCGCTCATCCACGCTCTCACGCAAAAAGGCATGGGCAGTCACAAGCACTCCGCGCACTAACTCGACCGCTGTGGCTGAGAAAGCGATATTTTGGTGCAGTTCTCCGCCCGAGGCCATTCCCAGTTCCTGAATGAGTTCAGCGGTATGGCGGTGTCCTGTGGGTTGAAATGAACGCACGGCTCCGCTCCTGTCGGGATGATGGCTACTGGCACCAGCAGTGGCTCCCGCCGCCGATGAACCAACTTTGGCATCAACGACGAGAGGGATAGCACTATTCACCAACCCCGCCCGATAGAGTGGTGCCAGTCCCAAGATAGCGGCGGTCGCCATGCAGCCAGTGCCGCTGGCGAACGTGGCTTCAGCCAGGTCTGCCCGATGGAGTTCAGGCAGACCATAGACCGCCTCGTGCAAGAGTTCTGGTGTATGATGCGGCTCACCATACCACTGCTGATAGAGTCCGGCGGAACGCAAGCGAAAATCCGCTGAAAGGTCGATCACCCGTGGCGCAATGGCGCGATAGTGTGCGATTTCTCGCGCCGATGCGCCATGTGGCAAACAGAGAAAGAGCACATCAACGGCTGTCAGGTCCTCTGGACGACAGAAGCGCAGGGCAGTCTGCTTGCGCAAATTTGGATGGGCACTAGAGAGGTAGTGACCAGCTCGACTGCCGGAGACAACCTGCGTCAACTCAACCTGCGGATGGAAGAGGAGGAGGCGTGCCAATTCTCCTCCGGTATAGCCGGACGCGCCAACTATCGCCACACGAAGCTGCTTCATCGCACCACCCCTTCCCGTATGCCACTGAGGACATAGTCAAGCATCGCATTAGGGATATCAACGCCAGTGGGGACAATACTATTACGAAACTCCATCGTGGCGTTGATCTCATTGACCAGCAGTCCATGCTCCGGGTCTTCCAGTACATCGATGGCGAGGATGCCCCCGCCTACCGCCTCGGCTGCACGCAGACAGAGGCTATCAAGTTCTGTCGTGATGGTGCAGTTGCTGGCAACCGCGCCACGAGCAGTGTTTGTGACCCAATGTTCGCTGGAACGATAGATGGCGCAAATAGTCTGTCCTCCAACGACAAACGCACGGATGTCGCGTTGCGGCTTCGCGATATACTGCTGGATATAGTGAATGCGATGCTGGGAGGAACCCAGTGTCTCCTGGTGTTCAAGCACGGCTTCAGCCGCGTCACGATCATTGATACGAGCCAGCAAACGCCCCCACGAACCAGCAATCGGCTTGAGCACGACCGGATAACCCAGCATCTCCATGCCCTGAATACTGACTTGCGGCTCAAAAGCCAGCAAGGTGCGCGGCGTCGGCACACCGGCACGGAGCAGTGCCAGAGTGGTGAGCAACTTATCATTACAGAGGGCAGTCACAGCAGCCGAGTTGAAGACACGCACGCCCCAATGTTCTAAGACAGTAATGACAGCTAAGCCGCGCGATTGGCTCAAGCTGCGGTACAGCACGGCATCATAATCGCGCCACCGCTCATCAGGGCGAGACAGGTCGAGCAACAATTCACCATCATCGATAATGTCGAAGGAGATATCACGCTGTCTGAGCGCGTCAAACAACAATTTCTCTTCTACTCGGATGCGCGAAGTGAGAATAGCCAGGCGTACCATCTTATTCGCCCCAATCTTCTTGAATTTCAGGGGCCAGTGCCAGTGCCGGGGGTTCGAGGCCCAGCACCTCCAATTCCGCGTTACAATCTGGACAATAGATGATTTCGCCTACGATAAAACCTTGCAGTGTAATTTCGGCTTCACATTCTGTGCAGTGTGCCATGTCTTGTATTTCCTCCTTAAAAAAGTTTCCCAGGGTTTCTAAAAAGTCTTTATTGCCGCCTTCGGCGGCAGAGAAAAGGAGAGGAAGCGAGGACACCTCGCGCTCCGGCAAAGGGCTGCCGCCCTCTGCACTCCTGCTGGTTAGACAAACAAAAACGCTCATCGTCCTCCGTTTTAGGGAAGGACGATGAGCGTTATTCACAGCTCTCGTGGTGCCACCTTCATTCGTCGCTGTCTTACAACATCGACCTCGTCGAGTACTAACATACTCCAGCCTGGTAACGGAGGCATCCGCTCAAGTTCTACTTTCGCTAGTAGCGATTTCTTCTCGCAACTCAGGGTTTTTATTCGCGGTCAGTCAACATACGAGCTTTCCACCAAACGCTCGCTCTCTGGATGCAACAGGGTACCGCTACTCGTCCCTTCAAAGCTTTGCTGTATTCGGTTGTTTGTTTCCTTGATGATAAAGGGCAAATAAAAACGCCCCTCATCCTCTTGCTTTACAAAGGACGAAGAGCGATATATTCGGCTCTCGTGGTACCACCTTTATTCGTCAATGTTTTACAACATCGACCTCGTCGAGTACTGTCATACTCCAGTCCGTTTACGGGGACATCCGGCAAAGGTCTACTTTCGCATGCAGCGATTTCTTCTCGCAGCTCCAGGTTTTTATTCACAGCGTATTGACGTATGGACTTTCCACCAGCCGCCCATTCTCTAGACGCAACAGTAACTGTTACTCGTCCCTTCAAAGCTTTTGTGTTATTCAGTTGTTTATGTCTTTGCTAACTTATACCATGTGCTTCTCACATTGTCAAGGGTTTTGCAAAGCAAAAATTGGTGCTTCATCCTTCGGGTGATATCAAGCCGACTCGGCAAACTTGTAAAGTGGCACAGTACGCTCTGGTAGCCTCGTTGTTCGCCGCAAAGCTTCTAAATGCTCGATGGTTTCAGGCGCAAAAAGCACGTCGCCGCAGATATCACATACCTCGGCAGGAATATGTTCGACTACAATGATGCGATCACCCTGATGAATGGCACGGACAACTTCTTTTTGCTCGTATTCACCCGCGCAATCTGCAATACTACATCTCATTTATATCTCCTCGTTGTATATACATTTTATCATGTCAGGCAATCGCTGGTTAATCGAAAAATTAGTGCTCCATCCTTCGGGTGATATAAGAGGACAAGCTGAGTTATGTGGTACTCTATCTTTGTATCTACAAAAGTTGTAAGTGCAGGTAGGCAGATAAGCGTGTCAACAAATAAAACTTCTCATCAGGCGGCACAACCGCCAACACTCTGGCATAACCGCAACTACTTACTGCTGTGGAGTGGGCAGATTATCTCCACTGTTGGCACACAGGTTTCGGACCTGGCCTACCCCTTGCTCGTATTGGCTATGACGCACTCGCCAACCCAGGCTGGTTTCGTCGGGGCCATTGGCGCACTGCCCTATCTCATCTTTAGTCTTCCCGCTGGTGCGCTGATTGATCGCTGGAATCGCAAGCTGGTGATGATCCTCTGCGACACGGGGCGCGCCCTCAGTCTCGGCAGTATCCCCATAGCGTATGCTCTTGGACACCTTACTTTGCTGCAACTCTACCTTGTTTCGCTGATTGAAGGCAGCCTTTTCGTTTTCTTCAATATCGCCGAAGTCGCTTGCCTGCCACAGATAGTACGCAAAGAAGATTTTCCAGCGGTCGCCTCCCAAACCGAATTCACGTATAGTGTCTCCTCTCTGCTCGGTCGCTCGTTGGGTGGCATTCTCTACAGCATAGGACGATTTGTCCCTTTTCTAGCCGACGCCATCTCTTATATTTTCTCCGTTATCTCGCTCCGCTTCATCAACGTGCCTTTGCAAGAAAAACGGGAGGTGCCGCGACGCAGCCTGCACATCGAAATTTGGGAAGGACTAGCGTGGCTCTGGCACCAACCGCTCCTCTGCTACATTGCTATCCTCGGCTGCGTTGCTCATATCGTCGGCTCAGGCATAACTCTCGTCGTCATCGTGCAGGCGCAACAAGGGCATGCCTCGTCCTTTCTAATCGGCATCATTTTAGGGGTGGGAGGCGTTGGCGCTATGATCGGTGCTCTTGCCGGTAGTAGTCTGCAAAAAAGGTTCAGCTTTAGTAGTTTGACCATTGGTGCAACGTGGCTTATCACACTCCTCCTCCCGCTTTTCATCGTTATGTCCAATTTCCTCTGGCTGGCAGCGATCTATGGCTGCATCTCTGTGGTGATGTCTGTCTATGGCGTCGTCCAGTTCAGCTACCGCCTCGCGCTGATACCCGACGAGCTCCAGGGTCGTGTCAATAGCGTTTTTCGCCTCGTTGTCTTCGGCGGCGACCCCATCGGCCTCGCTCTCACTGGTGTCCTGCTCCAGACAGTAGGCAGTGTCGCCACGGTCCTCATTCTAACCGCCAGCTTTTTTGTATTAGCGGTAGCCGCCATACTCAATCCCCATGTACGCCACGCTCTTCCGCTGAGCGAGGTGCAGGCGCAACGAAAGATTTCGTAAGGACGGGAGAGGATGGTAAATAGCGCAAAGATGGAACAGTAGAACGAATTTTCATCTGCTATAATCCTGGTATCGATCAGGAGGAGGACGCTAT
>JBBQXY010000233.1:0-6746 GCA_038209195.1 Ktedonobacterales bacterium
GAATAACGCCGACAAGCGTGCCTCGACCGCCAAAGATGTTTACTCCTCCCAGTAGAACTATGGTGACAACGTCCAATTCAAATCCAAGAGCATTATCAGGACGTGCGCTCGAAAATCTGGCGGTGAAAATAATACCCGCCAATGCCGCAAAAAGACCGGAGAGCACAAAGAGTGCTAACTTGAGCCGAGCAACACGGATGCCTGCAAAGCGAGCAGCTTCTTTATTACTCCCAACCGCATAGATTTGTCTTCCAATCCAACTCCGATGAAGCACGACGAGGAACACCAGTGCCAGGAGAGCGAAGACGACGAAAGGCCAGGGAATAAGTGTTCCAGGAACATTGCCAAACCCGAAATTGGTGAAGGCGGCAGGAAAATTACTGATAGCCTGATCTCCCAACACGACATAGGCGAGTCCACGATATAGACCAAGCGTCCCCACTGTCACCACTAAAGAGGGCAGACCGAGGCGCGTCACAAGCAGACCATTCAACAATCCCGCCACCGAGCCGAGAATGAGCACGAGCAGTATTCCCAACCATAAGGGGATGCCCGCGTTCGTGGTCACGCCCAGCACCACACTTGAGAGACCGAGGATAGAAGCAACGGAAAGGTCTATCTCCCCGGAAATCACGATTAAGGTCATAGGAAGAGCCATAATAGCCTTTTCCATCAGGTCCTTCGTCAATAAGGAGATATTGAAGCCCGTGAGAAAGTAGGGCGAGAGTGTTGTCCCCAGCACGGTGGCGAGAATCAAGAGGACGACAAGCAGCGCGTCCCATGAACTCGCAAAAGAGCGTAAACGCTTCATCGTTGCCTCCTTGTGACAAGTGCGCGTTGGAGCCAGCCCGTGATGAATGCATCGAGGGCGACCGCGACGAGGATAGCACCTCCATCAATTGCTTGCAGCCAGAATTGAGAGAGTTTGAGTAGATTGAGTGCGTCATCGACAGTACCCAGCACGACTGCACCCAGGACAGCTCCAAAAATGGTTCCTGACCCACCGAAAGTATTTACACCTCCAACAACCACTGCGGCTATGACTTGAAGCTCAAGTCCTGTAGCAGCTGTGGAATCCACCGTCGCAAAACGTGCTCCCCACAACACGCCAGCAAATCCGCACAGCAGGCCCGAAAGCAAGAATGCACCAAAGATCAGGGAATTACTGCGAATACCGACCAGACGTGCCGCTTCGGGATTGCTGCCGATGGCATACAACTCGCGACCCGTGCGTGAGAAACGGAGGAGGTATGCGAAGATCAACGCAATAGCGACGGCAAATAGGATGAGGGCTGGAACACCCAAAATCCGTGTCGTCGCGAGGCTGAGATAGCTGTCCGGGACATCAGAGGCACTCACCTGAGCTCCGCCAGCAACCACAAAGTCAAAACCACGAAAAATATAGAGTGTTCCAAGTGTCACGATAATCGCCGGAACACGTCCAACCGTGACAAGCAACCCATTGATACATCCTAAGACGAGACCGAGTACACATCCAAGCAGGATGGCGACGAAGAGATTGATGCCGGGCTGCTGCTTAAAAAGATCGGCAGCAACAAAGGCAGTGAAGCCCACAATGGAGCCTACGGAAAGATCAATGTTGCGTGTCAGCACCACCAGGGTCTCTCCCACAGCGACAATAGCCAGAATTGCGACGGATAATAGAATCTGCTCAAGATTTGACACGGTCAGAAAGCCGGGCACCTGGATACCGACGACGACAATAATGAGGAGAAGGGCGACAAGTAATCCAAGTTCGCGCACCCTACTCACCAGCCTGACAAGCCGACTCTGGCTGGTACGTGGAGAGGTGCGAGCCGACTCTTGTCTTGTACTTGTAGTTGTCATACGTTCACCTGCCCTGTTGCTGCATTCATGACGTTCTCCTGGTCCGCTTCGGCACGGTCGAATGCCCCGGAGAGGCGTCCTTCGTGCATCACCAGGACCCTGTCAGCCATCGCTAGCACTTCGGGAAGTTCACTAGAGATGAGGATAATTGCCAATCCCTTTGCTGCGAGATCGGAGACGATGCGGTGGACCTCGGCTTTCGCACCAATATCGACACCACGCGTTGGCTCATCAAGAATCAAAATTGAAGGCTTGGTGATGAGCCATTTCGCTAAAACAACCTTCTGCTGATTGCCGCCTGACAAGGCTTGTACGAGCTGCTGTATGCCTGCAGAGCGCACATGGAGTTGCTGTGAGTAGTCGGTGGCGACATCTCGCTCACGTGATCGATTCACAATCCCGAGTCGGCTGAATCGCTGTAAAATGGGAAGCGTCATGTTCGAGGAGATCGAAAAATCCATGACCAGCCCTTGCTGCCGTCGGTCCTCGGGAACATACGCAAGCCCGTGACGCATAGCCGCATTGGGGGAAGAAATATGGACAGGAGTGTTGTCAATGCGAATCTCACCCGCATCTGCGCGATCAATCCCAAAGAGCACACGCGCGACCTCTGTGCGCCCGGCTCCAACCAGCCCGGCGAATCCAAGGATTTCGCCACGCCGCAGTTGGAAACTCACGTCTCGAAAGACACCCTCACGTGTCAGATGCCGTACATCGAGAATGACTTCTCCTATTTCAGCATCCCCTTTCGGGAAAAGCGCGGTTAACTCTCGCCCGACCATATGACGTATGATATCGTCGGACGTAAACGTTGAAGTCGGAGCGGTGATGACGTGTGCGCCATCACGCATGACCGTGATGCGATCAGAGAGCGCGAAGACCTCCTCCAGGCGATGGCTTACAAAGAGAATCGCGACCCCACGCTGACGTAGTTGCCGCGTGATCGTAAAGAGTTTCTCCACTTCAGGAGCAGAGAGAGCTGCAGTTGGCTCATCCATCACCAGGATACGAGTATTGAGAGACAGAGCTTTGGCAATTTCGACCAACTGCTGATCGGCCACGGAAAGCCCCTTCGCAGGCGTATACACACTTAATGGAACATTGAGCGAGACGAGGAGACGTTCAACGTCCCGATACATCTGCTTCCAGTTCACACGTCCGAACCGGTCGCGGGGATGTCGTCCCATAAAGACGTTCTCCGCAACATTCAAGTCGGGAAACAGTGTTGGCTCCTGATGAATAACCGCAATGCCGAGATGCTGAGACCGGGCTGGACTATGCAGATCAACTGTTTCACCACCAATTTTGACCTCCCCGGTATCAGGACGATGAATCCCCCCCAGGATTTTCACGAGTGTGCTCTTGCCTGCGCCGTTTTCCCCAAGAAGCGCATGGACTTCTCCAGGATAGAGTGCAAGCTTCGCATGACTCAATGCATGAACGGCTCCAAATTGCTTGGAAATGTCAACGAGTTCAACGATGGGTTCAGAAGATTCCTTCACGTTCTTTCTCCCCCTCACGGACAAACTTGATGAACGGGATACGACAGATAACGTGTATGAGAAAAACAGTTCAACAGGGTAGAAATAGAGCAGAACCCCAACCAGGAAAAGAGCGTGTGTTTCGTTTGATTTTGTATGATTTCAAATAGTGTACATTAGGAAACCAAGATTGTCAAGTATTTACGTCTACTGTTTCGATTTTCTTTGAACCTTCTTCCTTCCTACTCTGCTCTTTTTTCCCCGAGAAAAGCACTGTACAGCGTGGGAGAGTTTCACAAGACATGAGCAACTTGACACGCTAGATATATGCGTGATATAAGAGAACAAAACAAAGCGAAATTCTCTCTACGAACGCGTGCGAAATGGTGTTGCATTCACATGAGAAAGACATTCCTCCTCTCGTATGACGCTCTTGGTTCTCTATTACAGTGTCGGATGTGTATTGGTGTGAACTGCAACGTGAGAGGTATAGAAATACAGGATGAGCAACGGTCGCAATAAAACGAGAGCAATCGAAACATCCCCCGAAGAGCCAAACCTCTTTACGTCCGAGCGACGACAACAGATCGTTCGTATGCTAGAGGAAGAGCAGCGTGTGACGGTTCCAGAACTGAGCCAGCATTTTGCAGTCTCGGAAGTGACTATCCGCAAAGACTTGACATGGTTGGAAACGCAGGGTCAAGTAGTACGTACTCACGGCGGGGCAATCCTGATATCTGCGGACTCTATCACAGGCGAGATAGACTTTGACAAGCGAGAGCGGCTACAGTCGGCGCAGAAGGAGCGCATTGGGGAAGCGGCGGCTAAATATGTGCAGGATGGTGAGACGATTGCTTTAGATGCGAGCACTACTGCGCTTGCGATGGCTCCATTTCTCAAGTCGAAGCGTGAACTGACAGTGGTAACTAATGGAGTGCGCACAGGTATGGAGCTGATTCATGCTCCTACCATCTCTGTGTTGATGCTCGGAGGTATGCTTCGACAGGAGTCCTTCTCGCTGGTTGGGACCTGGGGGAGAGCCGTCTTACAGCAGATTCACATAAGCAAAGCCTTCGTCGGTGCTCGTGGGTTGACCACACGCGAGGGACTAACCGATGTGAATGGTGAAGAGGTGGAACTTAAGCGGGCAATAGTTGATGCCGCAAAGGAAGTGATCGCCGTGATTGATGCGAGTAAATGGGATCAGATTACGCTCGCGACCTTCTGCCCTCTCGAACGGCTCACGCGCGTCATCACGGATACGCAAGCACCTGCTCATCTGGTCAAGCAGGTGCGCAAACTCGGCATTGAAGTCCTGCTCGTGTAAAGGTGTATGCTAGAAGAGCTTACCAGGGTTCAGGAGGCCATCCGGGTCAAAGCGTGCCTTGAGGCGGTGCAACCATGCTACACTCGTGTCACGCTCTTCTCCATTTCGCTCATTCCTCAGCAGAGGACACTCTTCTCAGCGCACGCCATCCCACGCCTGGCGTTCGACTGTGCGAAGATATCTTACCTCTGCTCGTCTCGAAAACAACATCTCGAATTGCTCATTTATGTAGCAGGTAAAAACGAAGGTCGGGCTACGTGTAATGAATCGGCGTCCAGAAAGACTATATGACTTATTAGCATGTTTCTAATGGGATTCAGAGAGAGAGCAGACGATGAATGCAATTACAATCTATCCCGACCAACTCAATTCAACATATTTGAAAGAAATCCTCACGTCAAAGGAGAGAGATCATGAGTAGTGTGCCAATTGCCGACTACGCTTTACTGTCAGACTGTCGCTCAGCAGCACTCGTCAATCGCGTTGGTTCTGTTGACTGGCTGTGCTTTCCTCGCTTCGATGGACCATCGGTCTTTGCCCGCTTGCTGGATGATCAAGCGGGGCACTGGTCCATTTCGGCAGTTGGTACTACCGACGTGAGCCGCCGCTATATTCAAGGGACGATGGCACTTGAGACGACCTTGCACACTCCAACGGGCAGCGCAGTGCTGGTCGATGCGATGGCAATCGGTCGCAATGAGCGTGGACACGAACTGGGCGTTGACTCGCCTGGAATAGTGCTACGCTCGGTATCATGTCAAAGTGGCACGGTGGAGATAGAGCTTGAGTATGCACCCCGATTTGAATATGGCCTGATCTTCCCACTGCTGAGGCCAATTGAAGGAGGCATTGTCGCCCGTGGTGGTGCAAACGTTCTGGTCCTCTCCTCACCAATGGTGTTGTCTATAGAAGGCTCGATGGCACATAGTCACTTCACCCTCCGGGCGGGAGAGCAGGCGAACTTTGCCCTACAGCATCGGGCAAGTTGGGAAAAAACTCCTGGGGTGTATACTCAGGCGACGATCACTGACTACCTACGTGACACTATTGTAGGATGGGGTACCTGGTCAGACCTGCATCAGAGGTATGAAGGACCGTGGCGTGACCTGGTCCATCATAGCGGTCGTGTGCTACAGGCACTCATGTTCCGTCCTACAGGTGCCATTGTTGCCGCGCCCACGACCTCCTTGCCTGAGTCCATAGGAGGAGAGCGCAACTGGGATTACCGCTACACATGGATTCGTGATGCCAGCCTGACGCTGGATGCACTCTGGGTTGCTGCCTGCCCCGATGAGGCTCAATGGTTCTTCTCCTGGATGGCTGGTGCTGTAGCAACCCAAATCCGGCGTGGTGTTGATCTTCAGATTATGTTTGGAGTTGGTGGCGAACGTGATCTGAGCGAACGCTCACTTAACCACCTCGAAGGATGGCGAGCCAGCCGACCAGTGCGTATCGGCAACGGTGCCTGGAATCAGCGCCAACTCGATGTATATGGTGAACTGCTTGGAGCCGCGCGCCGCCTGCGCGACCAGCTTAGTGATCTCGACGCCGTTACGCGCACCTTCTTAGTCGAGGTTGCTGACGCTGCTGCGATACGCTGGCAGGATCAGGACCAGGGCATCTGGGAGGTGCGCGGAGAACCAAGAGATTTCCTGTACTCGAAACTCATGTGTTGGGTAGCACTTGACTCCGCTATTGATCTCGCCGATATATTGCAAGCACATGATAGAGTTGGTGCATGGACAAAGACGCGTGAGCAAATCCGCAACGCTATCCTCACACGTGGCTGGAGCGAAAAGGCCAAAGCGTTCACGCAGTCATTTGGCTCCGATGACCTGGATGCCTCCTCGCTCATGATGCCGATTGTAGGCTTCCTGCCCGCCACGGATCCACGCATGCGGTCAACCATCGACGCGATTGCTGAGCGACTTACTGATGAGCATGGACTGGTCTACCGCTACCGAGCAACCGATGGACTGGCTGGCGAAGAAGGAACATTCCTACTCTGCACGTTCTGGCTTGCTCAGGCGCAAGCATTGGCTGGTGAGGTTGAGCAGGCCAGAACTACCTTCGAGCAAGCGATTGCTTAC
>JBBQXY010000234.1:0-6722 GCA_038209195.1 Ktedonobacterales bacterium
CATGCTGCCCCCCTGCGCCAGTGGCGCGATAGGTATCCACCTCGATATCTTCCGGTCGAATGACGATCTCGATAGCGTTTTCGATGTCCGGCATGACCTCGACCTTGGCAAAAGATGTGTGGCGACGGTGCGCGGCATCAAATGGCGAGAGGCGAATCAGGCGATGTGTACCGATCTCTGCGCGCAGATAGCCATAGGCATAGCGACCGGTGATCTCGACGGTGACGCTTTTGACTCCCGCCTCATCTCCTTCGCTATAATCATACATTTCTGTGTGAAATTTGTGCTTTTCTGCCCAGCGCAGATACATGCGCAGCAATATCTCGGCCCAGTCTTGCGCATCTACGCCGCCGCTGCCAGCATGGATACTGATAATGGCATCGCGCTCATCGTGTTCCCCGCTTAACATCAGCGAGAACTGTAAGTCCGCCACTTTTTGTTCGATCTCGGACACGGTCTGGGCAATCTCGGCCTGCATTTCTTCATCTGGCTCTTCCTCCAACCATTGAGCCAATCCTAGTGAATCCTGCACTTGTGTCGCGATTTCTTCCCACGTTGTGACCTCTTCACGTAAAGCATTCAATTGCTGCATGTGGGCCTGGGCCTTGCGATTATCACCCCAGAAGTCTTCGGCCATGCTTTCGGCTTCGAGTTTTTCTATTTGTGTTTTCTTGTTCGCCAAGTCAAAGACGCACCATTGTCTTCTGGACGCGTTCATTCAGGCGTTCGGTTTGATGTAATAATTCACTCATAGCCCACATTGTAACATGTTTTGCGCTTGACGTACATCTTCTTTTAGTTCAATATGACCTTGATCAACAGTAATTGCCCAGCTTCCGTGCTGCCTACAGGAGGGATGGACTGTAACAGCACTAGCCCTGGTTGGTTGTGGGCATTATTGGTATAGAAAAGTGATCCTGTATATGCGCCACTGCTATCGACAGGTAATGTCGGATTATTTAACAGTGCCAGCGCTGTTAAGGTATGATCAAAAAGCGTTACTGTTGACTGACCATCGGCAAGCACACCAGTTCCCTGCACTGTCGCGGGCGAGGTGATTGCAGCACCTGTTTGCGGTTGCGCGAGCGCTATCCCACTGCTTGTTGCCGCGGTGACAAACCAGAGCCCTTTGTTATTATTTTGTACCAGGCGTTCCAGGGTCACAGTAACTTGGAGCGTCGGATTCTGTTGCATAAGCTGTACGTGTGCCGTTGTTCCGTTATTATCCAGCACACTATCCTGGGGACTGCTGGCAGGCCATTTGAAGAGATCTTTTGCCATCTGTTCTGCCGTCGCCAATGGGTCGCTCCATGGCAATGTTTGACCATTATCGACCTGTTGCTGCAAAGCTTCTGCCTCACTGCGACTGGTGACTGGGTACAGGCTGGGGAAGACAGCTTGCACAAATACGCCATGCGACCAGCGATATTCTCGATAGATATTTTGTTGTAGTGGCTGGGTAAGTACCTCGGCCTGCGCTGTAAGGTTTGTATCCAGTTGTCCAATTACGAGGGTGTTGGACCCACTAACGGAGACGGTTCCTTCGGGTAAGCCACGCTGCATGAAAAGCACATTCAAAGGGAGGGCGTGTTGTTGTGAGGTACAGCCGTAGATATAAATATCCAGGGAATGCTGGGTATCTCCATTGGTGACAGTCACCAATGCTGCTGGTTGTCCACCGTCAAGCTGCGCAACCATTTGGACGGCTCCCATCTCTTGTGTTTGCGGTTGGAGATGCACTTGCTGCGTATAGTCAGTATTCTGTAGCAGGCCTACGCATGTGTTTGGCGTGACAACGACCTCACTCTGATGGGCCACCACAATAAAATGAACCACAGCAAGCAGTGCCAGGATAGAAAAAAGCACGGTGAGTAAGCGCGGTCGTTTAGGATGCCATCGCTCCACGTTGGTAGTTGGTGCAGTCTTATTGGGGATGATGGTAACTGATGGTTCCGATGATTTCGTTCTTCCGGGCATAAGATGTTGGTTCCTCTTTCCATTGAAAAGTAGCGATGAGATGTATTCCATCCTCTTTTCATTCTACAGGAAAGGGAAAATGCAATCTTGTGGGTTTATGCTACTTTATGAAAATTACCGCTGAGAAACTTCCATGCCCCGTTCTCCTGCCCAATTATATAGATACCATGATAGGTGCTGACTCTTGTGCCAGAAGCCAAGTTTTCGGTGGCTCTGAGGGTAATATCCATGCTGATAGTGCCATTTGCGAGTGGGTTGGTCGAGTTAATGGTGAGATCATCATGGAGGGTGTTGGCGAAGCCTGCGGCGAAGGAATTGTATGTATTCGTACTCTGAAAATTGCTCCCCCACATGTTGTAAGCGCCCTGATAATCTCGCGCATTAATAGCGCGATAATAGTCCTGCATGAGCAGACGTGCATGATCAGAAGGCGAGAGCACTGTTTGGGTAATAACAGGTGTTGGTGTTGCTGTTGTATTGCCAAAAAGCCCTTTCAACAGTTGTGGTTGCATGGCAACTACGACCATTGAGCCGAGTAGTAAGAGGAGTACAATGAGGATAGAAAGCAGAACGACAACACGCCCATTCTTTTTACGTCGCGGCGAAAGTGGTGGCATACTACCCATATTGCCGTATTGCCCCTGAATTGGTGGGTAGCCAGCATCGCTTTGTGGGCTCATACCAGGATACGAGACAGGTTGAGCGGGATAGGCAGGGTTGCTTTGGTGTGGATAGCCATGGCGATCAGGCGATGATACTGGGGGCTGTGCTGCTGTCATACTGGTCGGATCATATGGGTTAGCGCTACCATATGGTGGAACCGTGCCATCCGGTCGCAAGACCAACTTTTGTTGTTGCGGTGGTGTTGGCGACACGGTAGGAAGCTGCTGCTCATATGCCGGAGTCCGTGGGGTTTGTGTTGCGCCCAATGGAGTGACAACCGTGGGATCGTAGAGGTGTGGCTCATCTGCTGCTAGCGATAGATCAGGTTCAGTCACTGACCCACAACGAGGGCAGGCTGTACTACCCGGGGAAAGTTGAAGACCACATTGACCACAGAAAACCATAATTGCTCCCTCCTTATCTATACTAACCCCTGTTAGGATAAAACACTTAGCGGAAAAGTGCAAGGTTGTTCCGCTCCTCGGCAGAAAGTATAAGTTGACTGTTTCTCTGCATAGGATATAGTTCGGCTCTTTCCCAGAGTGGTCCAGTAATGCTGGTGCCAGTCCCAATCTGGACGCCTCGTTCGCGGAGCGCGGTGTAGAGTTCCACCGCGTCAAAAAGATAGATTGACTCTATTAACCAGGGAACTGAGAGTGTCTGGAGGGATGCGAGTTCTTTTGATCCAACGAAAACCAGGTAGTAATCAGGTAATGGGTCTGTTTTGAGGTGTAGAATGCCATCATGCCTGATACGCCACTGGATATCAACGCTCTGTCCTGCCAGAGGACCTCGCGTGAAATGTCCATCGCTGCTCTTGTGCGTCGTTTTCTCCTCCAGCGCAATCCCAAAAATAGTAGCAGCAATATATTCACCCACAGACTGTACCCCGACGGGTTTCTCGATGAGTGTAGATATCTTGCTATCGATGGTGTTGCGCGATTTCAAAAGGCTGGCTAATTGAGGGAGATTGCTCATAGTGCTCCTCCATAGCTACATTTTTTGCGGGAAATGAAGTACAATTGCCTCAATTGTACCATCTTCAATCGTCAAATGCCCAAGCGAAAAGGTACCAAGCCGCTTGACAAATAAAAAGGAGGACAACCATTGAAACGCTCTGAGATCAACGCCATTATACGTGATGCTGTCGCTTTTTTTCGGCTAAGTGGCTTCTACCTGCCTCCCTTCGCATCCTGGACACTGGAAGATTGGCAGGCCAGGCGCGAAGACGCACGGGAAATTATCGATCGCCGACTTGGCTGGGATGTAACTGACTTCGGACAGGGAGATTATCGTGCTGTCGGGCTGTGCATGTTTACTTTGCGCAATGGCGGCCCTGAGAATCTGACCACACAGCGCGGGAAGACGTACGCGGAAAAGATCATGATCGTCGAGCCCAGCCAGGTCACTCCACTGCATTTTCACCGCATTAAAATGGAGGATATCATCAATCGTGGTGGAGGAAACCTGGTCGTCCAACTTCACAATGCTACAGCAGATGAAGGATTGGCTACCACTGACGTGGTCGTCAGTACGGATGGACTTGCGCGCACGATAGCAGCCGGTGGGATGATAATCCTGCATCCAGGTGAGAGCATCACCATCCCACAATACTGTTACCATACCTTCTGGGCTGAAGAGAGCCGTACCCTGGTAGGGGAGGTTTCACTCGTCAATGATGATCAGACCGACAATCGTTTTTACGAGCAAATGGACCGTTTCTCGCAGATCAAGGAAGACGAGCCGCCACTGCGCTGGTTAGTGAGTGATTATGTTTAACAGCGCGTCACTGTTGTGTGTATGGTACAATAGTATGAGAGTGACGAGTCCGCCGATCGGTGGATGTGCAAGGAGCAGAGACTATGGTAGCAATCGATCACAGATGAGCGATGGCCTCTACATGACCGAGGACCAGTATCTCACGTTTGACGAGGCGACAGACGGCAAGTATGAACGCCTGGGTGGCATGGTCACGATGCTGCGTCCTCCTTCCAACATTATTGGGACCGATGAGGCCCTCCTTGATCTGGCGGGCGGCTCCGATGCTCACGCGGCCCTCTGTATTCGCCTGGGCACGCTCCTGAGCAACCAGTTGGAGAACGCGCCGTGTTTGGTCTATTCTAGTGATCGACGGCTGACGCTCCCGCAGGGAAATTACCTCTTCCCCGACCTGACAGTGGCCTGTAGTGAGGAAACCAACTTACAAGCTGCGGACCCGACCGTGATTATTGAGGTCCTCTCTCCGTCCACCGAGAAGCGCGACCAGGGCGCGAAGTTGACGGCTTATAAGACAGTACCCTCCGTGCAGGAATACCTGTTGATTGTTAGCGAGTCCCAGGAGATCATCATCTATCGGCGTGAGAGTAACTGGCGACCCTACCACTACCAAAGCGGCGATCTGGTTGAACTCAAAAGCGTCGGCGTGAGCTTTCCCTTCGAGGCGGTCTATCGCCGCATCCCCCTGTAGTTCAGGCTCCCCATAGACTGGCCGTAACAAACAATCTATTCATCTATCGTGACGCCGAGGGCGAATTTTCGTTATCCCTCGGCGCTTCTCGTCGTGCTTGTTGCATCCCTGTGAGCCGTGCGACGCGCTAACCAGATCTACCATTCAGATATGGAGATGCATCAATCCAGGCCTCTTGCTTTGGCGTGCATTTTATAGAGGGCCTTCCAGAGATGTATGGACTCTTGTGAACGTCCTAATGCTTCACTTGCCTGAGCCCACAAGTTCAGTGTTTCCGCTTTTTCGTCGTAGGCTTCTGTCAAAGAAAAGTGGGCATAGGCAATCTCGCATTGCTTCGTCGCCTCTTTTAAAAGTGTTAGTTTAGACTCGCCTTTGGCCTGTTGTGCCTCCACTTGCACCACTTTTGCGATAGCCAAATAGGTCAGTCCACGCAGGTAGTGATTATCTGAACGGCTGCATAAATCTTGCGCGCGCAGGCAATATCTCCGCGCCTCATCAAAATGACCTTCTGCCGCACGAAGTTCAGCCAGAGATGCACAATTGAGCATGATCATATGCACATTCTCTAGATTCGCGGCAATAGTCAGAGACTCGGTGTAGTAAGCACTGGCCTCGTGGTAATGCTTTTGCTGGAAAGCAATATCTCCCAGTAGGTTTCGCATGCGATCTTCTAATGATTGGCTTCCTGTGCGCTTATACAGGTGCAATGCTTTCTCACCGGCTTGCTGGGCCTCGCTGTAGCGTCCTGCCTTGCGGTAGGTATCGCACAAGCCGTAGTAAATATTTGCCAGTTCCTCATCATTGTCTACATAGAGAAAAAGGCGCAATGCCTCCTCGTAATGTTGAATGGCAACGGAGTAGAAACCACGCATGTAGTAGCTGACGCCCAGCGAATAGTTGACCTGAATTCGCACCAGTTGCATTTTAGGGCTTTGTAACTGCTTATGGCGCAGCACTTTCAGACACATCCTCAGGTGCCGCTCCGCATCTTCAAACTGACAGAGATTGATCGCGGCATAGCCAAGATGCAGCTTATATCTGTCGCCAGCCTTGCTCGTCGACTTCAATTCCTAATCGCTCTCCCCACAGGACGCGCCCCAACATCTCGGCGGATTCGACCAAGCGCGGCCCCGAACGATGCAGATAGGCATTGCCATCAATGGCATACACGCGGTTATTGCGTACTGCGCTCAATGATTGCCAGATGGGATGCTTTTGCAGCAAGGGCACATCCATCATCGTGCGCTCAATCGTGTAGCCACAGGGAGCAAGCACCAGCACATCGGGATCACCTGCCTGCAATTCCTTCCAGCTTAGCCAGGGTGAATGCAGCCCGCTTTCCCCGAACATGTGCTCTCCCCCAGCAGCAGCCACCAGTTCCGGTACCCAGTTACCAGCACCCATCAAGGGATCGAGCCATTCCAGAACGGTCACGCTCGGCCAACTAGCGAACCCGGTCGTCTTAGCTGCGAGCGTCTTAAACGTTTGGTGTGAATTAGAAAAGAGAGGAAGAGTTTGAAAAGAAAGGTAAAAGGAACCTATAGTTAGCATATCCAGAACTTTTCGAAGAAAAGGAGCTAACATGATAGATCTTGATACCTTTCTGACGACACTG
>JBBQXY010000235.1:0-6703 GCA_038209195.1 Ktedonobacterales bacterium
GCTTGGTTCCCACCTGATGTTTCTGTTTTCATATTGTTGACAACCTCGTCGGTTATGCTCATAATATGAATGTGTGGTAATACTGCTAATTTTCTTCTGGCTAGCTCTCGATAGAGCTTTTATTTTTAATATGACGATAAAAATACTAGAGCCTTAGCCTCTTAGACTAGGACATACCATGAGCACTCATCCAAAAAATCTGGGAAAGTATGAAATGCGCGAGCGATTAGGGCGTGGGGGAATGGCTGAGGTATGGAAAGCCTTTGATACGCAACTCCATCGCTACGTCGCTATTAAATTGATGCATGCTGACCTACAAACTGACCCTGAATTTATGACGCGCTTCGTACGCGAAGCACGTGCCATCGCCTCCCTCCACCATAGCAACATCGTGCAAATCTATGACTTCCAGGCCACGAACACTGCTGATGCCAATAGTCCGATGGCGTATATGGTGATGGATTATGTCGAGGGACAAACGCTCGCTGACTACATGCGCACCACCGTTCGCGTCGGCAAGTTTCTGTCCCCCAATGAGTTGGTGCAACTCTTCGCCTCCATCAGCCGAGCCATCGACTATGCACACCGTCAAGGCATGCTTCACCGCGATATCAAACCAGCCAATATCTTGCTCGACAAACGCAATACGCTGCATAACGCTATGGGCGAACCGATACTTTCCGATTTTGGTATCGCAAAGCTGGTTGGTATTACTGGTGGCACCGTGCAAGGTACATGGCTTGGAACGCCGATGTATGTCTCGCCTGAACAAGTTCAGGGGCAGCCAGGCGATGAGCGCAGCGACATCTACTCCTTGGGCATAATTCTGTATGAAATATGTACGGGCTCTCCCCCCTTCCACGGGGAGACGCTGACCGCTATAATTTTGCAGCAGGTCAATACCATACCTACCGATCCTGCGCTTGTTAACCCAAAAATCTCACCTGCACTATCCGCGGTGATTATGCGCTGCATTGCCAAAAACCCCGCTGACCGCTTTGGTAGCGCCTCAGCACTCACCGTCGCGCTAGCCAAGGCTCTGCACGTTCCCGTTCCCTCTGATTTAAACGTTCCCGCGTTGCTAACAGCCGATGCTATGGATGCCCCCACCTATGTGAACCCATCATCGGCACTCTATGATCCTGCCATGAATGCGCCAACCTACTTAGTCCCATCAGCCTCTAGCCAGATACCGAATACGGTTTCCTCTAATCTGCCAGCGATCAATACACCGGCTTATGCGCAAAAACAACAGGAAACACCAGCCACTACCACACCGACCGATGCTACCGTGTTGCCACCATCACTTCCTCCCGCGCCTCCGCTCACGCCGATTCCCGCGCCGACATCGCTAGTGCCACCTGCCTTCGCGCCCAAAAGGAGCAGGCGAGGACTCCTCGTCGGCGTAATTTTGCTAGTAATACTGGTTATCTCTGCGTCGAGCCTGGGTGCTTTTTATTTGTTCTCCCATACGATAGCGACATCGACTACTACGACCACCAGCGTTGGCAATGTGTACTTTGTCAGTAGCGAAAAAACTACTATGAATAGCAACGTGGGGGCAAACGATGAAGTGCAAATTGATCTGCACAATCTCGCTGCTCCCACGTCCGGTCAAGCCTTCTATGCCTGGTTGCTGAGCGACAACTTAATGATGGAAGCCGCCTCATTGTCTCTGGGAACATTAAAGGTCTCCAACGGTCAGGTGCATTATCTGTATATGGGCGATGCACAACATTCGAACTTGTTGATCTCCTACAGTCGTTTTCTGATTACAGAAGAGGCCACCAACCCAATTCCGATAGCCCCTACAGTGGATCACCATGCCTGGCAATACTACGCAGAATTACCGCAAACGCCCAGCAAAGTCGATAACTTTAGCTTGCTCGATCACCTGCGACACCTGCTGGCTAAAGACCCGGAACTGGAGCCATTAAACTTACCGGGCGGTCTGGAAATCTGGCTCTTCAGAAACACGCAAGGAGTGATGCAACGAGCGGTAAAAGCGCAGGGGTGCTGGCATAGTAAAGATGTTGTTTGCGTACAACACAGCGTTATCCGCATACTGGACTATCTGGATGGCAAGAACTACGTGCAAAATGATGTTCCACACGGTACACCCTTGCTTATTGACGCAAGGACTATTTCCGTTGCACTGCTTGAGTTTGATCCACAGACGCAGAACCCGCCCGGTTACTTATACCACATCAATAGACACCTACAAGGCATCGTACAGGCTCCTGGGGTCACCGCTGCACAGCAAAAACTCGCTGGTCAGATTGATGTTGGATTGAATATTCTGTCAAATACCTTAAATCTGATTCACAATGACGCGAAGCAGCTTATCAATTTGCCACAGAATCAGTTGCTTTCCAACACGACCCTCACCATCTTGAATGACATGGCAATGCAGGGAGACTTCGCTTTCAATGGGAAGGTCAACGCGGGATCAAACCTGAAGCAAGGTGGAGCCGTCGAGATTTATCAAAATAGTCAACGCCTAGCAACATTTGACGTTACGGCGTATAGCCAAAAATAAGTAAGCCGAGGAGCAATTTTGAATGAGCTAACACCGTTAGAGCAGCTTTCCACGGAAGAGGACGGCAATTCCTTGCCGCTTCCTGCCGCGCTGGCAACACTGTATGGGTCTTTCTCATTGCCAGCCTACAGCGCTCGTCCCTACATCATAAGCAACTTTGTGACGACGCTGGATGGGGTGGTGGCCTTGAACGATCCGGCGCACCCCAGCGGCGGTGATATCAGTGGTGCCAATACACACGACCGCATGGTCATGGGCCTCTTGCGTGCGGTGGCTGACGCGATCATTGTTGGTGCGGGAACACTGAGAGCCGTTCCCCAGCATCGTTGGACCGCCGAGTACATCTATCCACCCTTGAGTAGCGCGTACCAGCAACTGCGCACACGTATGGGCAAAGCCGCAGTTCCACTGAATGTCATTGTGACCGCCAGTGGTGCGATCGATCTGAGCCAACCACTTTTCCAATCCAACGAGGTTCCCGTCCTCATCGTAACCACACAACACGGCGCACAGCGTATTGCGCAACAACATCCACCACGTTTGACGCGCGTCTCAGCCGTGGAGCAGAAGGATAGCGTTACCGCCAAGGAGATAGTACAAGCGGTACAGAGCGTTCTGCCAGCGCAGATCATGCTCGTAGAGGGTGGCCCGCAGTTGATGGGAGACTTCCTCGCGGAACAATGCCTCGATGAACTGTTTTTAACCCTAGCACCACAGATCGCCGGTCGCACTGCTGCTACTGAACGCCCAAGCTTTGTTTCAGGAAAACTGTTTGCCCCTGACCATCCGCTCTGGAGCAAGCTCATCAGCATACGACGCGCCGAAAACCACCTATTTTTGAGGTATAGATTCGCTAGCAGCGAATAATCGATTGCATGGTAAGGAGAAAACACATGCCTGACAATGATTGGAACGCGTCTCTGTATGATCAAAAATTTGCCTTTGTTTCCGCGTTTGGTCAAGACCTGGTCAAACTGCTGAATCCACAGTCTGGCGAAGCAATCCTTGATCTCGGCTGTGGTACGGGACAACTGGCCGAGAAGATTGCCGCGTCAGGTGCGCATGTCATTGGCATTGATAGTGCTGCATCGATGGTTGAGACCGCACGAAAGACCTTCCCCACGATAGAATTCATCGTAGCCGATGCTACCGACTTCTCTTTCCCCGCACGGTTCGATGCTATCTTTTCTAATGCCACACTGCATTGGGTAGCCGACGCGGAACGAGCGGCCCAGAACATTGCAACTTCCTTGAAGCCCGGTGGACGCTTCGTGGCGGAATTTGGCGGCAAAGGCAACGTGGCCCATATCATCACAGCAGTACAAGAAGCTATTGGGGAAACTCTGCATATCCAGGTAGATTCGGGTTGGTATTTCCCTTCTATCGGACAGTATGCCTCCCTGTTAGAAACACATGGTCTCGCGGTAGAGACTGCCCTCTTATTCGATAGGCCCACTCCACTGTCCGATGGCGAAAAAGGTCTACGAAACTGGATTCAGATGTTCGCTACTGCCATGTTTCGAGAGGTGCCTGAAGCAGCACTACCCCAAATATTGGCAAGGGTCGAGCAACAAATGCGTCCCCTGCTCTTTCAAAATGGACAGTGGTTTGCTGATTATCGTCGCTTGCGCATCATGGCCCACAAGGAATGAGATCATCAGAAATGCTGCCAAAGCAGGTCGCGCAACACGACGGCATTATTATGCTCCGTATCGTGCGCGGCAAATACCAGCGTGATATGCTCTCGTTGTGCCATGTCACGTAGTTCTGCTAATTTTGTCTGCCCAACCTCGGCATCCAGTTCAGTCTCGTAACGCCGACGAAACTCCGCGAATTTCTCCGGCTCATGCCCGAACCATTTGCGTAACTCGCTACTGGGTGCCACCTCCTTGAGCCACACATCAACTCGCGCACGTTCCTTCGACAGTCCACGCGGCCAGAGGCGATCCACCAGCACACGCTTCCCATCGTCCGCGGCTGGTTCGTCATAGACGCGCTTCAACGCGATAGGCAATAGTTGATTTGGCATACGTATGCTCCGATTCGCCAGCTAACCATCTGTCGGCTCTTTCACTGGATTCCATAGAGGATAAGGAATACCTGCCAGCCGATTAATGGCGAAAGCCTGTAATGTCAAAAGCACCACTGCACCCATCAGCAATACAAGTTGCCATGGTTTCGTCAATATGCCGAGGGAGATGATTAGCGTCGTCGCACCAGCGGGTGGGTGGGGAGATTTCAGCAATACCATCAGCCCAGCGGTAAGCCCCAACGAGAGAGCGGCTGCAATTACGCGCGGCCATGATACACCAACGGCCAATGCTGGCCCAGCCATCGTCAAACCAGTCACTACAAGACTGAAATAACCGGCGCACACACCAATAAAATGGCCCACGAGCGTATTTCGCGGTGAAGCACTGGGGGCTGTTGGCGTATAGAAAAAGAGAAACGCGGTGGGGCCAAGTGATGGAAAGACAAAGGGTGATTGTGTAATGAGTGCCAATAACGACATCAGCCCAATACTGATACAGCCATTGATAAAGCTAAAGAGCGCGAGGACAACAACGCGCGAGTGATGGTGCAACAACCATGGTAGACGAGCGCGAGTCAGGATACCACCCAGGATATCTGACATTTCGCCGCCAATCGGGTGTTCACGATCAATTCGACCATAGGTGTGCTGCCTGGCAATTTTTGGGGCTGAAGGTGTTCCTGCACTATCCTGTGCCGGTACATCTGGTTGACGAGTCTCCGGCTCCATGTCGTGTCCTCCTCTTTCCGAACTACCTGCTATAATCCTTCGATTCGTCGGTGCGGCCACAATGTGATAATCAACGCGAGGACAAAACCCAACAAGCTCACCAGTGCGAGCCAGAGCAGGCTACCAGGTTGCCCCGAAAGCAAATCGTAGAGGGCAGTCGTAATCAGCCAGAGCTGTGCGATCAGGATAGTGCCCACCAGAAATACCTGGGCCTGTACTATCGCGGTACGCCCTGGCATACCCATATAGTTCGGGCCAGGCCACGGGCCGTTTGGTCCCTGAGGTGGTCTACGAACAGACGGATCATCTGGATTGGCACGCGGTGATCGCCTCCGTTCCTGTAACGACATGCGACGATCCCTCGTATGGACCATTGCTTCGTTATTGCGCTCATCCTGGCTCAGCGCAACAATGTCGTCATTACCAGCATTCAAGGTATTTTCTCTCTCATTCATCGTTCCACCAACTTTACTGCATAGATTGTGCCATCCTGGATGGCAAGCTGAATCAGCGACAATGGGCGAGTTGGTGGCCCAGCTAGCACATTGCCAGTTGTGGCATCAAAGAGTCCATCATGGCATGGACAGTGTAATGTCCCGTCATTCTGGTAGATTACCGCGCATGACAGATGTGTGCAAACATCGCTATATGCCACAATGCCCTTTTTAGGTACATTGATAATGATCCCCTGCGCATACTGATCGGGGAAGTCAAAGACTTTCCATTGGTTTTCGGCAAGTTCGCCCACTTTTGCCACTGGCACGGCTTTCACATTTGGTCCGGCAGGTAGGCTGCCCAGGACCGCCAGTACACCCGTCGCCAAAAAGAGCGCACCTGAGCCAGCCACCAGAAAGCGCAACGTATCCCGCCGCGTCACAACTTCATCCTCGCTCCATGGATAGGGGAACTCTTTGCGCCACTCCGCGTCGGTACTCGTTACATGAGTATGCGCGTTGCCAGCAGGAGGCGACGGATGTGCCGCATCAGAAGGTAACACGGATTCGTGTCCATCCTTTGGGTCGACTTCTTGTACCATGCTTGCTATTCCTCCTGCCAAATCATCTTGTGTGGGCTGGTTCGGGTTCTGGCGTGCGCGGCGTCCAGGGCTGCGGCGGGGCTTGACGTTGCGGTATTCCGGCAACGTCAGCTTCTACCCACGGCTCAGTGTTGCGATTGGCGATTGGGCGCGGCATGTTGGCGCTTTTACCCATTCTAGCCTCTTCCACCATCGCCATCAGATCGAGCGCGTCGTCCTCGGTGGTCATCACAACATAGTTGCGGGTACGGACGCGTTGCTGACCAAAATAGAACGTGTTTACCGGTTTGGCACCCTGTTTCGCACGCCCTGCCGCCACCCACTCCTCGTAAGTGCCATAGAAAATGGCTTGTGTGGGGCAAACCGT
>JBBQXY010000236.1:0-6697 GCA_038209195.1 Ktedonobacterales bacterium
AGGCCCTCTTTGCCACCTTCGCGACCAAAGCCGCTTTCGCGATAGCCGCCAAAGCCGCTGGAGGCATCAAACATGTTGGTACAGTTAATCCAGACGCTGCCAGCTTTTATTTTTGGAGCAACGTCCAGGGCAAGATTGATGTTCTCACTCCATACGCTGGCAGCAAGACCATAGCGCGTGTTATTTGCCAGGGCCACCGCCTCGGCAGGTGTGCGGAACGTCATGGAGACGAGGACAGGGCCGAAGATCTCGACCTGGGCGATGGAGGTCGCTGGCGAGACGTTGGTGAAGAGCGTGGGCGGGAAGAAGTAGCCCTCAGTGGGACAAGCCCAGGACGGTTGCCACATCTCCGCACCCTCTTCGACACCCTGAGCCACCAGACGTTGTATCTCTTTGAGTTGACCAGGAGAGACAATGGCCCCCATATCTACCGCCTTGTCCAGGGGATTGCCCAGGCGCAGCTTCTCCATACGTGCGCGAAGTTTGCTAAGCAGGCGGTCGGCAATATTTTCTTGCACGAGCAAGCGCGAACCAGCACAACAAACCTGTCCCTGATTGAACCAGATGGCGTCAACCACGCCTTCCACCACGCTATCTAAGTCGGCATCGTCAAAGACAATAAAAGGCGATTTGCCACCCAGTTCTAGCGAAAGTTTTTTGCCTGAGCCAGCCGTGGCTTGGCGTATGCTACGTCCCACGTCCGTCGAGCCAGTAAAGGCGATCTTATTGACATCAGGATGGTGTACCAGAGCTTCACCCACCTGAGAGGCTTCACCTGTCAAGATATTGACGACACCGGGAGGTAGGCCCATTTCTTGCATAATTTCGGCGAATTTGAGCGCGGTCAGCGAGGTATAGCGAGCGGGCTTCAGGACGACGGTATTGCCCATCGCCAGGGCAGGAGCAATTTTCCACGCCAGCATCAAGAGGGGAAAGTTCCAGGGAATGATCTGCCCCACGACGCCGACGGGTTCGTAGCCAGGCAGTTCCGTGGACATGAGTTGCGCCCAACCAGCGTGATAGTAGAAGTGGCGAGCGACGAGGGGAATATCCAGGTCGCGTGTTTCACGAATGGATTTGCCGTTGTCCAACGCCTCCAATACCGCTAACAGGCGCGAATGCTTCTGGATGTGACGCGCAATGGCGTACATATAGCGGGCGCGCACATGTCCCGGCGTCTTGCCCCAACTCTCAAAGGCGGGACGGGCAGCAGCGACGGCGGCATCTACATCGGCACTATTGGCGGCGGCTACCTTTGTCAACGCCTTGCCTGTAGCGGGGTTGATGCTGTCGATATACTGACCACTGGCGGGTTTGACCCACTGGTTATTGATGAAGAGGCCAAAGGGTTGATGCTGCTTGAGCCAGTCCAAGGCTGATGCAGCCGCTTCGGGGGCAGGTCCATACTCCATTGTCTCAAAGATATCCATAACGTTCATATTCTTCTCCCCTTGCCTTATTGGCATAGAGCGGATTCACCTGATTGTAGAGACTATTGTAATGGTGAGTGTCAAATGGCGGGACGGGCCGATAAATCGGCAGTGGCAGCGATAAATCGCGCCCTACACCATTGGGTTGTGGTGCGCTGCCGCATAATGGCCCGTGACAAAGTACGCAAGCTGTCGCTCGATATCGGAAAGCAAGCCACTGGCACCGATACGGAAGAGGTGGTTGTTCAACCACTCGTTGCCCAACTCTTCCTTCATCAAGATCAGCCAATCAAGCGATTCTTTTGCGCTACGGATACCACCCGCTGGTTTGAAGCCCACCTTGTAGCCAGTTTGTTCATAATAATCGCGAATGGCGCGGGTCATCACCAAGCCAACAGACAATGTAGCATTGACCGCCTCTTTGCCAGTGGAGGTTTTGATAAAATCGGCCCCAGCCATCATACAGACCAAGCTCGCCCGACCAACGTTGCGCAGTGTGGCAAGTTCGTGGGTGGCAAGAATGGTCTTCATATGGGCCTCACCGCAGGCTGCGCGGAAAGCCTGGACCTCGTCATACAGTGCTTGCCAGTTGCCAGTCAACACATGGGCACGCGAAATAACGATATCGATCTCCCTGGCACCAGCCTTGACGGAGGCCGCGATCTCGCCCAACTTCTGCTCCATCGGGTTTTGTCCGGCTGGAAAGCCTGTCGAGACGGCTGCTACAGGAATGTCTGTCCCGCACAAGGCTTCGACAGCGACCGACACAAGATTATGATAAACACAGACTGCCCCAACCGTGAGCGGCATATTGCCCACTCCTAGCGACTCCAATATTTCCTGGCGCACAGGCCGTCGCGCCTTGGCACACAGTCGCAGCACGTTCCCTGGCGTATCATCTCCCGCCAGCGTGGTCAGGTCGATGCAGGTGATGGCTCGTAGTAGCCACGCCGCCTGCCATTCTTTCTTAACCGTGCGCCGTGTATTCATGGTAGCGGCTCTCCGCTCGATCGCGCTGCGATTACTATGTACGCTATTCACCCAGTCCATATCCAGCAGCATCCCAGGATTGCGCGGAATGGCGGGTAAGGTTGAAGCTGAACTAGAGGTAGAGGTAAATTGTGGTTCTATGTTGTCAGGTTGGGTTTGTCGTTTGGTTGTGGTCATATGTTTAGTTCCTCTGGCGTTGTTGGCCCAAAAGCCTCGTCGTTGTAAGCTTTACTCAACTGGTCACAAGTCATATCTTCATGCATGAGGGAGGGTGTTGTCAAGCCGAAGGAAACGCCTCAGTTTTCTTGACTTGAAAAGGGCGTTCATTTACAATTGGTATACTAGAGCAATAGTAAAATACCTGGTTGACCTGATGAGATAGAGCAAGCAAAGCAGGGGGACTAAGAATATGGCTAGACGCGAGGGAGAACTGATTGGGAATTATAGGCTTATCCAATGGCTAGGAAGTGGTGCATTAGGCGAAGTTTACCTTGGCAAACATGTTTTTCTTACTAGACAGGCAGCTATTAAGATACCAAGCTCATCAGAACTCAATTCAAATTTTTATACAGTGCTTTGAAGATGAAGTAAAAATTCTTACAGACCTAAGTCATCCCCATATTATACGGGTCTTCGAATTCAATACAGATAATAGCTCCCCTTACCTTGTTATGGAATTTGCACCCAATGGATCAGTCAATAATATTCACCGACAAGGTACAACGCTTCCGCTTGTAACAGTCTTAATATATGCCAAGCAATTAGCTAGTGCATTACAATATATACACGATAAAGGGATCATTCATCGTGATATAAAGCCTCACAATATCCTGATCAGTAAAAATAACAAACTGCTGCTTGGAGGTTGGGGAATTGCATGTTCCTATCGACTGGATGATTACAAGCCGATGGTCGTTGGCACTCCAATCTATATGTCACCAGAGCTGTTAAATGATAAACGTCTACCTGCTAGCGACCAGTATTCTCTGGCAGTTGTGATTTATGAATGGCTTTGCGGCAATGTTCCATTTCAGAGTAAAGCGAATGAATTCGTGGAGATTGCCTTACAAATTTTGCATAAGACACCGCCATCACTGCGCGAGAAAAATCCAGCGATACCTCACGAGGTCGAGGAAGTAGTGATGAAGGCACTGGCGAAAGACCCTGAGAAACGCTACGAGAGCATCCAAGATTTCGCAGAAGCGTTGGAAGAGGCGATTGCTCCGCAACAAGCAAGCAAGTTTACGATTTCAGACCGCTCAGGAGAACAATTTGGTCAATACCGCCTGGAACGTTTACTGGGTATTGGGGGATTCGCAGAAGTATATTTGGGAAAGCATATCAAACTTGATACCCTCGCAGCTATTAAGGTGTTGCATACACGCCTCTCGGTTAAAGAGTTAGAAAGCTTTGATAAAGAAGCGAAAGTAATTGCAAGTTTGCGGCATCCGTCGATTGTACGTGTCTTGGACTATGATGCTCAGGGGAATGTCCCGTTCTTAGTCTTGGATCATGCTCCCAAAGGGACCATGCGCCAATTTCACGCCAGATGATCTCGGCTGTCGCTACCCACGGTTGTAAAGTATGTCAAGCAGATAGCTGATGCGCTGCAACATGCTCATGATCAGAAGATCATTCATCGTGACGTGAAGCCAGAAAATATGCTGATTGGTGCAAACGACACGATCATGCTCAGTGATTTTGGTCTGGCAGTGATTGCGCATAATACAAAGTCATGGAAAGAGCAAGATAGAGCAGGTACGGCAAAGTATATGGCTCCTGAGCAGTACAGGCGAAAAGCGGTACCAGCCAGTGATCAGTATTCTCTGGCAGTGACTGCTTATGAATGGCTGTGCGGTACACCACCTTTTGATGAAGGCAATGAAATTCAGTTGGGATTTCAGCACTCTATGGACCCAGTGCCACCAATGAGCGAGCGAGGGGCGGTTGTTTCAAAAGAGGTTGAGCAGGTGATTTTGAAGGCGTTGGCGAAAGAGCCGACGGAACGCTTTGGAAGTGTGAAAGCGTTTGCAGAGGCATTGGAGAAGGCGGCGCAGTTAGGGTAGGTGGACGAGAAGGAGGGGGAGATGGCTGGATGCGTGGTCACAATTTGACTTGACGCCTTTTCATACTTATGGTAATGTTTTTTTGTACAGATAATAGTTTTAGCATTTGAGAAGTAGGAGGTGGCCCAGGTGGCTACTCTCATCATTTCGCGCTCGAACAGTGTGGTTTAGCTGGTTTGAGTGCAAGAGTCCGAACGCTATAAGATTTTGTAAAGAGGGTGGGACAGTCATTGCAGTGACTTGACGTCTGCTTTCTCTATCGTTGTACGCTACCTTTTTCAGCGAACTTTCTACTCAACTGGCTCCATAGCTTTTTGCCTTCCACACTGTCCCCACAATGGTCTTCTTTCAACAATCTTTTTTTTCTGCTGTTGTGAACCTATCATTTCCATGTTAGTGCTTTTTTCTCTTCATGTGACTTGCCGCCTTCGGCGGCAGGGGCGGGAGGGAGAACTAGGGCGCAGCCCTAGAACCCAGTCAAGGGGCGCGGCCCCTTGCATCCCTGCTTGCCACGGAAAAGTGAGGAATGCAAGGGGCAGCCCTAGAACCCAGACCTCGTCAAGGAGCGGCAGCACCTTGCATACTGCTTGCCACGGGAATGGGAGGGAGAACTAGGGCGCAGCCCTAGAACCCTGTCAAAGGGCTGCGCCCTCTGCACTCCTGCATTCCGATGATAGGGGCATTATGTGGCAGATTACCGAATGGAGCTCTTTTGTGAATTCGCCTACAACTACACCTTTGGCGGCTACTGTGAAGAGGAAGCCTGGTGTGCTGATAAATCGTAACTTTGCCTTACTGTGGATGGGACAAACGATCTCGTTTACTGGTGATTTTGTTTTTGATACTATTCTTGTGCTCTGGGTCGCGAGTGCTATCGCGAAGGGGCAGCCGTGGGCACCGTTGGCGGTGAGCGGTGTCGTTTTCATGGCAGCACTACCCGCGTTTATTGTGGCCCCAATCGCGGGAGTGCTGGTTGATAGCTGGGATAATAAGCGCGGGACGATGTTACGGATGCACTGTTTCAGTATTGTGCTGATACTGCTGCTCTTCCCGCTAACTGGCTTGGTGCCATTGCCGATGGTTGCTGGTGGTCAGTTGCCGATCTGGTGGAAATTGGCAGCGATCTATGCTATTACGCTCTTGATTGGCAGTATTGCACAGTTTTTTAATCCGGCAGAGGTGGCGCTGCTGAGTGATATTGTGGACGAGCCTGAACGCACACGCGCAACTGGCCTACACTCCCTGATGCTCAATCTGGCTTCGCTGTTGGGGCCCATTATAGGGGCGTTCCTCTACTTCGCGTTGGGAGTGCAGAGCGTACTGCTCTTGAACGTGCTCTCCTTTGTGGTGGCATTTCTTGCTATACTGGCGATACGTACTCCTCCAACTGGAGGGGAACATGCGGAGCAGCGACAATCTGTACAAAACGGCGGCATCTTGAGCGGTTTTGTGGAGGGATTACGTTTCTTTAAGAAAAATCGTATCCTGCTCACGTTGCTGATTACGGGGGTATTGTTAGAATTTGGTGGGACTATGCGCAATACGCTGGGCGTGTTTTTTCTCGTCCAGAACCTGCATGCGGATGAGCGTTTGTATGGTTTGCTGGGTACTGCTTTTGGGGCTGGATTAATACTTGGGGCGGTTATAGTCAGCTACCTGGCGCAACGCATAGGTCAGGCAAGAACGTACTGGTGCTCAGCTTTGGGAGTGGGCATTCTCACTATCGTGTTCGCTCGCCAGGCCAGTTTTGTGCCAGCAATGGTGGTCTTGTTTTTCCAAGGGCTGCTCGGTAGCGGTTCAGAGGTGATTATGATAGCTCTGGTCATTCAGGTCGCGCCACGCGATTTCATTGGTCGCGTGCTGTCGGTCTTTACTCTGGTGTACGGGCTATCGTGGATGCTATCGGCATTTCTCGCTGGTTATCTCGCCAGTGTCGTGCTGCATGGGTTTCACGCGACGGTGTTGGGCATCGTCTTTGGGCCGCTGGATACGATCTTTATCGCGGTAGGTGTCATGGCTATGGTGAGCGGCATTTATGCGATGCTGGCACTACGGGGACAGGGTCGATAAATCGCAATACCATTCAAATAAGAATGAACGGCGACACCGTGTGTAGGGACAGGGGGACGAGGGGATGCGGACGCGGGGGCCTTGTGCCTGTCCTGCTGGGGGTTCTGGACATCCCACAGGACGAGGACAAGCACAAGGCCC
>JBBQXY010000237.1:0-6511 GCA_038209195.1 Ktedonobacterales bacterium
ACTAGTACTTTGTTTCACTTCATGTGACGTGCCGCCTACGGCGGCAGAGGAAAAGGAAGGAGAACTAGGGCGCAGCCCTAGAACCCAGTCAAGGGGCACGGCCCCTTGCATCCCCACTTATCACATGAACATCAACAAAGCACTAGTACTTTGTTTCACTTCATGTGACGTGCCGCCTACGGCGGCAGAGGAAAAGGAAGGAGAACTAGGGCGCAGCCCTAGAACCCAGTCAAGGGGCGCGGCCCCTTGCATCCCCACTCGTCACATGAAGTGGGACAGAGCACTAGAGCGTTGGCAGCCGAAGCTGCATGCTCTTAGCCTAAAATATCTTCTTGCCAAGGGCTGAAAGTACCAGCTCAACCGCGAGTAGGGCCGTAGTATTTTCACGGTCGAGAACCGGATTTACCTCGACCACATCCATGGCAACGAGTTGGTCGTAGTCAGCGACCAGTTCCATAGCAAGGTGAGCTTCGCGATAACTGAGTCCACCCCGCACTGGTGTGCCCACGCCAGGAGCTTCTTTCGGGTCCAACGCATCCATATCAAGGCTAAGGTGAATGCCATTATGGCCTTGTCCGGCGATTGCCAACGCTTGCTGCATAACCTCGGAAATGCCACGCTTATCGATATCAGTCATGGTGAAGACATGAATGGCATTGGCGCGTAAAAGCTCTTTTTCGCCTACATCAAGGTCGCGTGCGCCAACAATGACAATCGTCTGTGTATTGATTTTAGGAGACCATCCTCCCATCTGGGTTAGTCGAGCATGGCCTATGCCCGCCGACGCTGCCAGGATCATGCCATGAATGTTGCCGGATGGAGTTGTCTGATCTGTATTAAAATCAGCGTGGGCATCGATCCACAACACGCCCACATCTTTATGGATACGGCCTACACCAGCGAGCGAACCAAGCGCAATACTGTGGTCTCCACCGAGAACCAGAGGGAACTCCTGCGCTTGAAGCGTTGAGGATACAATATTCGCCAATTCTTCGGCGACCTGTACAATGGGTTCCAGGTATTTGACCTTGTGGTCGCCAATCGGCTGACTTTCAGGTTCGGGAATAAACAAGTTACCCATATCATCAACGGTGTGCCCCTGGCTGCGCAAGTGATCATTCAAACCAGCATAGCGAATTGCGCTCACGCCAATGTCCACCCCTCTTCTGCCCGACCCTAAATCCATCGGGGCACCAATCACACGAACATGCATTTGTTTTCCTCCTGCTCACCATTGAACAGCCTTCTCATCTCTTTTCATTATAGCCAGTTCTGCCCTGTTTTGTCCATCTCTGGCAAAAGGCAATCACGGCAAAATGACAAGCCAATCGGAGGATTGGCTTGTCTCTCATGTCAGAAAAGTAGTACAATATGCTGCAAGGTTGACCCTCCATGTAGACTCTTCCCTGTCGTCACTCGAAAGCGAGGCCAATAGTGTGTTATCATCGCATATCTTTGCACTTACGACGTGTATCTGCTCCCTTCCTCTTTCTCTGTGTGTTGGTGCTGGCTGTGACTGCCTGTAGTGGTGGTAGCACAACGCCTCCGAACACGGGAACGATCTTGGCAACGACGCAACTATTGCGTTTTCCAAATGTTGGTATTGCCGATGCCAATAGTGCGTTTCTCGATCCCGCGCAAGGGCCAGACGCCAATACGGCGCAAGTGGCAGGCATGATTTATAGTGGTCTTGTCAAATCGGATGTCAACTTAAACGTGGTGCCCGACCAGGCCACATGGGATATCTCCCCTGATAATAAAGTCTATACCTTTCATCTCAAACCCGGCATTACCTTTTCAGATGGGACGCCTGTTACCGCTCAAACGTATGTCTACACATTGACGCGCGCTTTGCTGCCAAATGAGAATTCACCCATTGCTACCTTTTTCGAAGGCAATATCGTCGGCGCCTTGGATCTCAATTCCAAGAAGGCTACGACCCTGGCCGGAGTGAAAGCCCTAAATGACCAGACCTTGCAGATCACAGTGACGCAGCCCACCCCCTATTTCCTGGAAGTCCTGACAAACTACCTCTACTTTCCCTTGAATAAGGCCGTCATCGACCAGTATGGGGCGACCGATTGGCCAAATCATGTGGCCGGTAGCGCAGTCGGCACGGGACCGTTCATGGTCAAAGAGTGGGACCACAAGGTGAAAATGGTTCTGGTGCCCAACCCTCATTATTATGGTGCGAAAACAAAGCTAACTGAAGTGGATATGTACTTCGTCAACGATCCACACACGGCTTTCGAGGCCTACCAGGCCAAAGAATACGACTTTGTCTGGAATATTATCCCTTCAGAGCAGGCAAATGCGCAGGGTATGGCAGGCTTCATACGTAAGTCATTGCTCCAAACCGATCTGCTGTTTTTTAATAACAAGATGCCGCCGTTTGATAACGTAGCGGTGCGCCAGGCGTTTGCCTACGCCATTGATAAGCCGCTGTTGGTGCATGCGGTTTTTAAAGATGCAGTTGTGCCAGCACAGACGATTATCCCACCGGGCATGCCTGGCTACCAACCCAGTTATCCGGGTCTTCCCTTTGATAAGACGAAGGCCAAATCCCTGCTCCAAAGTGTGTATCCGGACGTCAGTAAGGTGCCGCCCATAACGTTTTCTTACCCCAATTCGCAGGTGACGCCAGCCGAGTCCGCGACCTTGCAACAGATGTGGCAAGATGCACTCGGCATCCATGTTGACCTTCGTCCGGTTGACTTAACGGCATATAATACACAGACAGCCAATCACCAGGTGCAGTTTGGCTTTACGCAATGGGGCGCGGACTTCCCCGATCCGTATGACTGGCTGGCGTTGAACTTGCTGCCAAACGCCAGTAACAACAGTGGAAATTGGGACAACGCGGCCTTTGCGCAAACAGTCAACCAGGCCGAGCAAAGTTCCGGCGACAGTCGTATCAAGTTGTATAATCAGGCCGAGCAGATTGCCATTTCACAAGTTGGTTGGCTACCGCTCGATCACGAAGCGTTAGCGGCGATTATCCCTTCGTGGGTTCATGGGGTGACCTTGAACGGCAATGGCCTCTACTTTGGCGATTGGTCCAACATATACATATTGCAGCACTAACTATTCACTCATGCGAGGCATGAAGGAAGTTGCCAGACAATTGGAGAGAAGGCCTGTCATCCTGAGCGCAGCGAAGGATCTGGCTCGACGGACGCAGAGATTCTTCGCTGCGCTCAGAATGACACCTAGGGCGACCACGAAGGTCGCCCATTCCTATGAGGTCAAATGAGGTCAAATGAGGTCAGAACGATGAGCAATTTCAGGGTAAAGAGCGGCAGGAAGAGCATTTCTCTTGCTATCCTCTTCCTTTGTATACTGCTGTTCCTTTCGGCTTGCGCCAATGGTGCTAGCAATCCGCCCACTCCTACCGTCAGAAATACGAGCACCAAAAATAGTGGGCCAAAATTGGCAACCAAGCAGGTGTTGACCTTCCCCAACGCGGGTATTGCTGATAGCGCAGCATTAGATCCAGCCGTATCATCGGACCCCAATACCAGTATCATCTTGAATATGCTCTACAGTGGGTTGGTGAAAGATGACATCAATTTGAACGTGGTACCCGACCAGGCAACGTGGGATGTTTCCCCCGACAATACTATCTATACGTTTCATCTCAAGCCAAACATTTTTTTCTCCGATGGCACCCCTGTAACGGCGCAAACCTACGTCTATACCTTGACTCGGTCCTTGCTACCGGAAGTACAATCGAGTTCAGCCAGCTTTTTTGAGGGCATTATTGTTGGTGCGAACAACATTATACGGGGCAAGACGAAAATACTAAGTGGTGTCAAGGCTCTTGATACCTTAACACTACAGATTACGTTGCAACATTCCGCGCCATATTTTCTGCAAATGCTCACCAACCCGCTCTTTTTTCCGTTAAATAAGCAGGTGATCGCACAATTTGGGCAGTCAGATTGGCCTAATCATGTCATTGGCAATGGAGTCGGCACGGGTCCATTTATGCTTACAGAGTGGGATCACAGCGTGAAGATGGTACTGGTACCCAATCCGTATTACTACGGTGCAAAGACGAAATTGACCAGTGTCAATATGGCTTTTGAGTACGATCCTTCCATTGCCTTCAAGACGTATACCGCTGGACAATATGATTTTACGTGGAATATTACACCTGCCGACCAGACTTCGGCTAGGGGTTTACCGGGCTTTACGCATAGCACACAGCTTCAAACGGACGCGCTCTTCTTCAATCCGAACATGCCGCCGTTTGACAATGCCATCGTGCGCCAGGCCTTTGCCTATGCCACTGATAAAGCGACCCTGGCCCATACGATTTTCAACGATGCGGTGGTTCCCGCCGATAGCATTATCCCCTCAGAGATGCCTGGCTACACGCAGAAATATAGCGGCATACCTTATGATAAAAATCAGGCGATGACACTGTTCCAATCCGTCTATCCCGATTTAACGACGGTGCCACCGATTACCTTTTCCTATGCTAACTCGCAGGTTTCGCAGAAGGAGGCGGTAACGCTGCAAAAAATGTGGCAAGATGCTCTGGGGATTACTGTGACCTTGCGCTCAGTCGAACCCACCGCCTATAACACGGAGACATCCAATCGGCAAATACAATTCGGCTTCACACAGTGGACGGCGGACTTCCCCGATCCCTATGACTGTCTGGCATTGAATCTGCTCTCGACGGCTAGCGGCAATATTGGCAGTTGGAGCAACCCTTCCCTTGATCAGCTTTTGGCCTTGGCAGATAAGGTATCTGGCTCGCAGCGTCTTTCACTTTATGCCCAAGCGGAGCAGATTGTCATTGCGGATGTCGGTTGGCTCCCACTCGATCATGAGACAATGGCGGCGATTATCCCCTCGTGGGTACACGGGGTGAGCGTGAATGCCAATGGCCTCTACTTTGGCGATTGGTCGGAAGTGTACTTGCTGCAACATGCCTAAGGTGTCGCTCAGCTTGAAAGCCAGTTTGTTTAGCAAACGCGCCGTAAGCCCCCTGGCTTTAGCCATGGGGATATAAGGCGCACACCCGCCAATAGATACTATCGACATATCTATTGGCGGGTGCTACAATACTTCTATGAAGTATGAGATGAGAACAAACAACACTATAGCGTATATCTGCCGGTATCATGTGGTATTTTGTCCAAAGTATCGGCGTAAGGTGCTCGTATCACCTATAGATGAACGCTTGAAAACTATTATCCTTGAGACAATAGAGAAGTGGGGGCAAGAATTCATTGAGATGGAGGTCATGCCCGATTATGTGCATCTGCTCGTTGGATGTGACCCGCAATTTGGGATACACCGGCTGGTAAAGTATATCAAGGGAACGAGTAGCCGGTACTTGCGTCAAGAGTACCCGCAACTTAAACGCCGTTTACCTTCTCTCTGGACAAATAGCTACTTTTGCGCCACGGTTGGCGGTGTGACATTGGAAACACTCAAGCACTATGTAGAACGGCAAAAAGACAAGTGAAAGCCTTCAAATTTCGCCTGTACCCAACTCACAAGCAAGTCGAAACCTTGCAATGGACGCTTGACCGCACAAGGGAACTCTACAATGCTGCTTTACAGGAACGTAGAGATGCGTACCGGATGGCACACAAGAGTATCACCTACTATGAGCAGAAACGGGACTTGCCAGAGATTAAAGCAAGCATCCGTCCTGAATATCAAGATATCCATTCGCAAGTGTTACAAGATGTTCTCTTGCGCGTCAAGAAAGCGTTTGATGCCTTCTTTCGCAGAGTCAAAGCAGGTGAAACTCCTGGCTACCCCCGCTTTCAGGGACGTGATCGCTACGATAGTTTCACCTACCCGCAAGGTGGGTACTCACTCACTGCTGACAATCGGGTGTGTCTTTCCAAAATAGGGAGCATCAAAGTCACGTTGCATCGTCCTGTTGAGGGCAAGATCAAAACCTGTACCATTAAGCGCGAGGGTGAATACTGGTACGTGGTGTTTGCCTGTGAGGGAGAAAGTCCTGCAATGCCAGTCTCCTCTGAAGATGTTGGTATAGACTTGGGGCTACTGCACTTTGCTACCCTGAGTACAGGTGAAACGATAGAGAACCCGCGCCATTTCCGAAAAGCTGAAAAGAAGCTCGCAAAACTACAACAAGCACTCTCGAAAAAGAAGCGCGGTTCCCACCGGCGCAAGAAAGCAGTACAGAAAGTTGCGAAGGCACACCGCAAGGTACGCAACCAACGCGCCGATTTTCTGCATAAAGAGTCAAGCGAGCTTGTCCATCAGTACGGCTTGATCGTCTTTGAGGAATTGCAACCCGCCAACATGAGCAAGCGGGCAAAGCCCAAACAAGATGAGGAGGGCAAGTATCTTCCCAACGGCGGCAGCGCAAAAAGCGGCTTAAACAAGAGCATACAAGATGCTGGCTGGAATATGTTTGTGAGCATGTGTACCTACAAGGCAGAATGCGCCGGGAGAGAAGTGCTGACAGTCAACCCCAGATATACCAGTCAAGTATGCTCAGGTTGTGGCACGATCC
>JBBQXY010000238.1:0-6487 GCA_038209195.1 Ktedonobacterales bacterium
GGAAGGGAAAAACAATCGCACCAAAGCACTCATGCGTCAAGGCTATGGCTATCGCAATCGCCACCATCTTCGCTTGCGAATTTTGTGGGGAAACGTGGCATGAATTTTGAAGCAGTTTCCCCCGGAAGGATGCAGAGCCCGGGGAGAATTTGGCTTGACATGACAAGCGTCGCTGATGTATTATCCACAAGTGAGGATAGTCTTTATTTTATCCGAAATTATGGGCGGTTGCTGAAATTGGTAGACAGGGCAGACTTAGGATCTGTTGGTGATGAACCGTGAGAGTTCGAGTCTCTCACCGCCCACTACACGTTAACGCAGCAATGCGGGAGTGGCTCAGTGGTAGAGCATCTCCTTGCCAAGGAGAAAGTCGCGGGTTCGATCCCCGTCTCCCGCTCCAGATTTGCCGAAGTATAGATGGTCTTCGCTCACCCAGGCTCTGGGCGAGTGTAACCATCTTACAGGGCAAGCACGCTTGCAATCCACACACGGCATCGATCGCGCATCTAGAGTTCTGCAAGAGGTGCGAAGCGTCGAGACATGCTGAAGACTGCTGACTCGGTTTTGGGGTGGTCTATGGTGGTGATTGACACTCTGTGCTTTCCAAATATCATTGAATTACTAGCCAGAATCAGTGGGCAGCGGATAGCTGCGAATTGTCTCTCTGTTCATTAAGCATACTATGCATCGCGCATGCAGACCTGTTGGAGGAATTGTGAAGGTTTCGGTCGAAAAGTTACCAACCAGTGAGGCCGTCCTCGAAGTAGAATTGACCTGGGACGAACTGGAAAAAGCCTCAGATAAAGCGTACCGCAAGCTGGTACAAAAAGTTGACGTGCAGGGCTTCCGCCGCGGCAAAGCCCCTCGTTCCTTATTAGAGCGCAAGCTTGGTAAGGAAACCATCTATCAAGAAGGTCTCGATGATTTGATTACTGAGACCTATCGTCAGGCACTGAAAGAGAACGAGCTTACCCCTCTCACCCAACCTGAACTTGATGCCCCTGTCTTCGAGGTAGGGCAGCCCTATCATTTCAGCCTCAAAGTTCCCATTGTCACTCCTGTTGTTCTAGGCGACTATGCCTCGCTCCACTTTGAGCGCGAAGAGGCCAGCGTGACCTCGGAAGAGGTCGAGCAGGAGTTGGAGACGCTGCGCAATCGCTTGTCTACCTGGAAGGTCGTCGAGCGTCCTGCCGCTTACAATGATCGCGTGACCACCGATTTACAACTGTCGGTAGAGGGCGCGAGCATCTCTAACCTCAAGGATAATCCATTTGAACTCACGAACGAGCGCAATGGCTTATTCACTGGCATGGATGAGCATGTTGTAGGCATGCAGGCTGGTGAGAGTAAAGAGTTTACCACCGTTCTACCCGCGGACTACACCAATGAGAAGCTGGCTGGTAAAGAGGCGCACTATGCCATGACCTTGCATAAAGTCGAGGAAAAAGAAGTTCCAGAGCTTGATGATGCCTTCGCCAGTAAGGCCACAGAGGGGCAGTTCGAGACCCTGGAAGACCTCCGTAAGGCGGTTAGCGACAATATCCTGCAAAACAAGCAGCGCCGGATTGGCAATGAACTGCGCGATAAGATTGTTGATGCAGTCGAAGAGCAAGCCCAGGTTACCATTCATCCTCTCTTGGTACAAGAAGAGGCCGAGCAAATGATGCACCAACTTTCACATTTGTTGGAGCAACAGCGCATGTCCGTCGATCAATATCTCGCGATGATGCAAAAGACCCGTGCCCAGTACCTGAAAGATATTGAGCCCGACGCGGAGAAGCGCGTACGGCGCGAACTCGTGTTGGACGCGGTGACGAGCCAGGAAAAAATCACTGTAGTACCCGAAGAAATAGAATCACTCTTCCAGGCATACGCGCAAGCTGGACAGGTATTACCGCGTACAGAGGAGCAGATTCGTGCGCTAGTAGTGAGCTACCGCCGCGAAAAGGCCTTGTCTCGCCTGATAGAGTTAACCACTGATCCCGATCCTACAGAAGAACTAAGCGCGGCAGATGCGGCAGATGAAAGCGAAGCTGCTATAATGAATGCTGAGGCTGCCGCTCTGGCCGGTGACTCTGTGGTAGTAGAAAGCGACGCCGTTGTTCCTGCCAGCGACTCTGTGCTAGAAGAAAATAACGACGCTGTCGTCGTTGAAGCTGAAACATCTCCTGCGCCTGTTACCGACAACGGCCCAACGACTGATGTTGTAGAATAGAGAGATGTAGCCATCAGGTGTAGTTTTTAGCTACATGTGAGGGAAAGGTAATAAACTAACGTGGCGAACTCGAAGAATACGCGAATGACTTACCGTTGCTCATTTTGCGGAAAGAGCCAGGATCAGGTACAACGCCTGATAGCCGGCCCAGGCGGTGTGTACATCTGTGATGAATGCATCGACCTCTGCCGGGAAATTATTGAAGAGGAGCAGGCTACGGTAACGAAGCCTCGTCTCCAAACAGGGAAGATACCCGCGCCGAAGAAGATTTATGAGCAATTAAGTCAGTATGTGATTGGACAAGAGCGGGCCAAGAAGACGCTGGCGGTGGCTGTCTATAATCACTACAAGCGTATTGGTGTCGGCATGCAGATCGACGACGTGGAGCTGGGGAAGAGCAACATCCTGATGATAGGACCCACGGGATGTGGCAAAACCCTGCTCGCACAGACATTGGCAAAGGTGCTGGATGTCCCCTTCTGTATCGCAGATGCCACCGCGCTCACGGAAGCGGGCTATGTTGGTGAGGATGTCGAGAATATCCTCTTACGCCTCATTCAGACCGCGGATTTTGATGTAGCGCGTGCGGAACGCGGCATTGTCTACATTGACGAGATCGATAAGATCGCTCGTAAATCGGACAACCCCTCCATCACCCGCGATGTGTCGGGCGAAGGTGTGCAACAGGCCCTACTCAAGATCATTGAAGGCACGGTAGCGAATGTTCCACCTCAAGGTGGGCGCAAACATCCCCACCAGGACTTTATCCAGATCAACACCGCCAACATTCTCTTTATCTGTGGTGGGGCCTTTGAAGGTCTGGACAAGATCGTCGAGCAACGCTTGGGTAGCAACAAGTCGTATGGCTTCAGAAATGGCGGCGTGATTGGTGCCAACAAAACTGAGGAATCGGTGTTGACGCATATGATTCCTGATGATCTGCTCAAATATGGCTTGATCCCCGAATTTGTGGGACGCTTGCCCGTTGCCGTCTCGCTGGATAGCCTTGATAAAGAAGCATTAATCCGTATCTTGACTGAGCCGAAAAATGCCATTATCAAGCAGTATCAGAAATTTTTGCAGCTTGATCGCGTTGAGCTTGTCTTCACCAATGATGCGCTCGATGCCGCTGCCGAAGGCGCACTCAAGCAACGTACTGGCGCACGTGGGCTGCGTAGTATCATCGAAGATGTCCTCCTCGATGTGATGTACGAAATCCCATCCCGTGCGGACGTGAAAAAGGTCGTTATCAACGGCGAGGTAATTACCTCTCACAACAAACCGTTACTGGAGACACGCAGCAATCGCACCAATGCCTATCCTGAAGATGAGTCCGCTTAACGCGAACTCATCAGCTTTTGTAGTGATGTACTATATACTATAGGGATACATGTTTATTAGACTCACCAGGTGCTGAAAGGGAATGGGCGGATACCCATGGACAATCAAGAACGCCAGAATGTGGTACAGGATACTAGTCACGGGTATCCACTTGTGGCGTTAAAAAACATGGTGGTCTTTCCCCGCACCCGCATGACGCTGGCAATAGCGCGCGAGAAATCGGTACGCGCCATCGAAGAAGCGATGATGCGCCCCGACCGTGCATTGGTGACAGCCTCACAAATCGATCCCGATATTGAAGACCCACAGTCCAAAGATATTTTCCAGGCTGGCGCCCTGGTCGAAATCACCACCATGCACCGCCAACAAGACGGTAGTCTCCAAGTGCTGTTAAGTGGGATACAGCGCGTCAGAATAGAAGAATACCTGGACTTTGAGCCATTTATTCGCGTCAGCGTAGGCACGCCACAGGAGCCCCAGGCCCGCGGACCGCAAGCCGATGCCGTAGTGCGCCATGCCACCAACCTCTTCGAGCACTATGCTCAGTTGAATCGCCGCTTCTCGGTCGAGGACATCAATTCGATTGTTGCTATCAAGACCGCCGCTCGCCTCTCCGATATGCTGGCCGCCCATCTTGTCACCGATACACAGCAGCAACAGGACCTCCTGGGCACGTTAGACCCCTTGGAGCGTCTAGAGAAAATCTGTGTCATTATGGGCAATGAAATCGAGATTCTGGAACTGGAAGCGACCATTCGCACACGGGTGCGCTCCCAAGTGGATCATACCCAGAAAGAGTTTTACCTGCGTGAGCAATTGCGTGCCATCCAGGAAGAGCTCGGCATCGAAACCACTTCCGAGTCCGATGAGTTACGGTTAAAGCTCAACGAGAAGGCCTTGCCGTCAGAAGTTACTGCCAAAGTGCGCAAAGAGATTGATCGCCTGGAGCGCATACCGCCGCAATCTGCCGAAATTACCGTGTTACGTTCATATATTGACTGGGTGCTGGCTCTCCCCTGGAACGAGCGGAGCGAAGACAAATTTGACTTTGAATACACACGCCAGGTACTAGATACAGATCAGTATGGACTGGAAGGCATTAAAGAACGCATTATCGAGTTTTTGGCGGTACGTCAATTACGGCAGGAACGGGCCAATCGTGGCGGTCAGGCCAGAAGCGCGAGCCAGGGACAAATTCTCTGTTTCATTGGCCCTCCCGGCGTGGGTAAAACTTCGCTGGGGCGTTCGATAGCCAACGCCTTAGGGCGCAAGTTTGCTCGTATTTCGCTCGGTGGCGTCCACGACGAAGCAGAAATTCGCGGACATCGCCGTACGTATGTAGGTGCGCTCCCCGGACGCATCATTCAGTCGATGAAGACGGTTGGGGTGCGAAACCCCGTCTTCCTGCTCGACGAGATTGATAAACTCTCCGCTGAGTATCGTGGCGATCCTGGTGCCGCCCTGCTGGAGGTGCTTGATCCTGAGCAGAACATGAACTTTACCGATCACTACCTGGAGATTCCCTTTGATCTCTCCGAAGTGTTCTTCATCTGTACGGGAAACGTCAAGTACCAGATACCGCGTGCATTAGCCGACCGCATGGATATTATTGATCTACCGGGGTACATGTTTGAAGAGAAGGTGAACATTGGCTTACGGCACCTTTTACCCAAGGTGCTCAACGAGCATGGTCTCACCGCGGAGCAGTTGAAGGTTCCACAAGCCGTTATGCAGCACATCGTCAGCGATTATACACGCGAGGCGGGTGTGCGTAATCTGGAACGCCAGTTGGCTACCATTTGTCGCAAAGCGGCGCGCAGAATCATCGAGAAACCCCAATCGCACCTGCGTTTAACCAGCAATAGTCTGGAACAATATCTGGGTGCGCCGCGCTATACCATCACCCCTCCCGCCTACCAGAAGTTGCAGGTTGGCGTAGCCATGGGGCTGGCCGTCACCGAGAATGGCGGCATTCTCTTGCCAGTGGAAGTCGCTACCATGGTAGGTAAGGGCGATTTACTGGTCACGGGGCAGCTTGGCGAGGTCATGCGCGAGTCCGCATATGCCGCCCTGTCTTACATCCGTTCGCGTGCCGTGGCCTTGAAAATCGACCCCAATTTCCAGGAAACCACCGATCTGCATATCCATTTGCCGGAGAACGCCATTCCGAAAGATGGCCCATCCGCCGGTATCACCATTGCTCTGGCTTTGATTTCCGCCATTACCCGTCGTCCGATCCGTGAGAATACCGCCATGACCGGCGAGATCACCTTACGTGGACGTGTCATAGGAATTGGGGGGCTCAAAGAAAAAGTGTTGGCGGCATACCAGGCCAACATCTTCCATATAGTGGCACCAGCCGAGAACAAAAAGGATATTGTTGAAATCCCCGTTAAAATTCAGCGACGAATACGTTTTACATTTGTAGAGACGATGGACCAGGTTATCGAAGCAGCCCTGCTGGAAACGCCTCTTCCCGAAAATGAGGAGGAGCAATTGCTTCCTGAGCCGCGCCCGTTGCATAAGGATGAGCGTGTTATAGGCAATCGTGACCAAACATCGCGCCGCATCGATATCCCCGCGGATGAACAGTCCGTGGAAGATACGGGTGAGAATGAATCTACACCATTGATCATTCCTCCCGCGGATCGCTTAAACCACGATTCCTATCCACATATTCATGCGCAAGACTCCAAAGAGCAGAATAATTAGGCATCCTGTATACTGGCAATAGATGCTTAGGAAGCCGGCCGGATTTGTGAATGATGGCTGATATGCGATAGTGACGACCAGGGCGACCGCAAGGGATCGCCCCTACTATACTACGATACCTGTCATACACGCTATGCGTGTATAGTAGGGGCGATCCCTTGCGGTCGCCCTGGCAATTATTCACATCTCTTGGGAAAAATAAGAAAAAATGGTAAGAAT
>JBBQXY010000239.1:0-6405 GCA_038209195.1 Ktedonobacterales bacterium
ATGCATATCGGCAGTGGGATTGCCGAGGCGGCTTGCAAAACCGTGGTCTCCACCCGTGCGAAAAAATCTGGCATGCGCTGGACTCCTGATGGCTTGGATGCGGTCCTCGCTTTGCGCACTTCCGTTCTCAACCAGTCCTACAACTCATTCTGGAAACTCGAATATGCTGCTTGATTGCCTACAACTTTTTCATACACCCAGGGTGCTGTCCCTACTAGACACGATGCATATAATTTAGTTACACTGGAAGTGGGCACTTGCCCCAATGTTGCTATTCTATGCTCAAGGAGAATATTTGGCATGGCTGATGGTCTCAAAGTGGTAAGTACCTATCAGTTTTCTCCAGCCTCGCGGAAAACCTTGCGCGAAGCGGCGCAGGCAGAGGTACTCTGTATAGCGCGTACTGACGAATTTCTCACACGTTTACAGGAGGCAGAGATTGCCTGTTCGTATTGGATACCGGAAAATTGGCGTGAATTGGCACCGCACTTGCGTTGGCTGCAATGTTCGGGAGCGGGTGTTGATGGTCTGTTGCCTTCGGGAATATTGCACGAGGATAGCGGTGTGATAGTGACGACCGCCGCTGGTATCCATGCGACGACGATTAGCGAATATGTTTTTGGCAGTATGCTGATGTTTAACCGGAATTGGCCGGAGATGGTGAATTTGCAAGATCGGCATATCTGGCCGCGAAGTGTTAACTGGTATAATTTGAGCGGGCGCGAGTTGGCGGAGCAAACGCTGGGTATCATCGGGTTGGGCAGCATCGGGCGGCGTATCGCCCAGTTGGGGCGGGCCTTTGGGATGACTATCCTGGCGACACGGCGGTCAGCCACTGCTGAAGAGAGCGATCCAGACGTGGATCGGCTCTATCCGATGGCACAGTTCCATGAAGTGCTGCGCCATAGTGATTACATCGTGATCGCCGTCCCGTTAACAGGAGAGACAGAGAAGCTGATCGGCGAGGAAGAATTACGCATGATGCGTCCCAATGCTTACCTGATCAATGTCGCTCGTGGACGAGTGATTGATCAAGTTGCGCTGATCCGAGCCCTGCGCGAGCAATGGATCGCGGGGGCAGGACTCGACGTGGTGGAAGAAGAACCACTGGCGTCTGATAGTCCACTGTTCTCCCTGCCAAATGTGATTTTGACACCGCATATTTCCGGTGAGAGTGTTCATTATGGTGAGCGTCTCACGATGCTTTTTGCTGATAACTTGCAACGTTTTCGGACCAGCCAGCCACTGCGAAACCAGTATCATGCGCAGCGCGGCTATTAGTGAGGTAACTATGAGTAGAGATTTTGGAACTGTAGAGTTGTTAGGAGCTGATGCCGTAGGTCAGCCAGGGGCGCGACGTTTTTGTCTCTTTCTACGCGGTAGGCGGGATACCGCGCTGCTGTGGATGGAGAAAGAGCAAATGAATCGCCTATCATTGACATTAGATCAGGTTTTGGCGCAATTGACTGCGGGTCAGGTTTTGCGTACAGAGGCGCAGGCAGGCAGGCATCCGACGCCACCGGGTATGCCAGCCGATTTTCCAAAGACGCCTGAATACGATTTTCGGGCAGCACAAATGGCGCTCACCTACGATGAGCGCGATGAGTTGTTTTCCTGTGTGATAGCACCTGTGGATGTCCTGTTAGAGCCGGGCGAGGAACCGCAGGCGTTAGTCCACGAGGAAGATGCTATCTCGTTCAGCTTTACACAGCAGCAGGCGCAAGAGTTGGCAAGCACGATCAATATACTGGTATCGGGTGGACGTCCGGTCTGTCCGCTGTGTCACGCGCCGCTCGATGGTGGTCCCCATGCTTGTGTGAAACAGAACGGGCATCACGAAATCGTGCAGGTGATTGAGGATGATGAGGACGAGGAAGAATAGCAAAAAAGGGGAGCGCCGTCTTCGCGAAGACGGCGCTCCCCTTTTTTGCTACCTGGGCGTAGTATAGTACTATTCCCAATACCACTTAATCAATGCAAAGATACTTGTTTGCTTTTTGCAGATAATTCTCTTCATTTGCTTCAATCATGAGTTTATGGAGCACAACTACATCTGCATCTGGCAAACACTCAATTGGTTGCAGGCAAAGACGCATGACCGCACGACCATTCTCGATGACCTGCACATAGCCTTTGGCTCTTGGCACACGATACACACGCTGTGGCTCAGTAGGGCTTGGAACCTCAAGATAGCCTCGCCATACAAGCTGACGAAATTGGTCTGGAGTGAGCGTATCGCGTAATAGATCAGCCGCTCGCCGTTCCGCACGCGACCACCCTTTGCAGTATGGTTGTAAGATTAACCATATCATTGGTGAAATAGCGAGAGCGACGACAATCCAACCCAGGGTGGTCAACACCTGAGTGATGAAGCTCATCCGCCAACGACTCGCGGGACCATGACAATTTGCTCAGCAGTGGGGTCAAATTGCTCAATGCGCTGTGTCGGTTTCCCGGGCTCTACGCGAAAGGCAGTTGCGCCTTTTGCTCGCTCTTGAGCAAAAATGCGTTCCGCTTCTCGAACAGCAGCAGTTGCATCGGGATCACCCGCTTGAACTTTCTGCCCGTCCCAGGCGACACGGTCATCGCCGCGCCGTGACATCACCCGTAACATTCCCACAGTCGTTCCTCCTTCGTAGAATACGCCGTTCTTGATGGCAACTTTCAACGAACACTTTGGTGGGGCTACCCTGAAGGTACCCATACAAACATTTAACGAACTACGTGGTACGGAGAACTATACTACTTAATACGTTTGGTTCCGACAGATCGTTCCAACCCAGGTACAAGATTGGAGAAGCGCTACATTTCTATAGTTATCGGTATTACTATTGTACGTGAGACTTACGTGATAGTCAATGGTTATGCCCACAAATTGTCGCAACAAGGCTTGTGTTGTTAGCGGCTATGTTGCAGATTGTACCTTCGTGCCGCATTCAGGGCAGAAGTGCGCATTGTTTTCTATGGTAGCTGAGCATTGAGGGCAGAAGAGATCAGGCAAGGGCAACTTGGAGCCACAGTCCTGGCAAAATTTTCCGGGTGGTCCCATGCGACGGCAGGTAGGGCACATGACCGCCTGTGGATAGCCGGGTGTGTTATAGCCCGCGATAGCGGCGGGAGTTAACGGCTGCGGTGGTGTGCCGCTATGCTGAGGCGGTATAGCTTGTGGCGGGTTTTGTGATGGCATCTGGGGCATTGGTGGAGGCATTGAAGGCTGTTGTGGAAGCCATTGTTGGCGCGGCTGTTGGGGAGGCAGGAGCATCTCTGGTGTAACCGCCGAAGGAATGGCATTGACGTTAAACTGCGGTGCCTGATAATTTTGCTCGATCTGGTGGCGTTGGGCCTCAACGTTCATCTGGTGCTGGAATTGCGAACCATCGGCTTTCATATCGGGGGCGCAACTACTGCCGGTGCAGAGGTTGAGCTGGACATTAAAGCAGCGCATACAAACGGTGCGATGGCATTTGGGGCAAAGATGGAATTGATGCTGGACCTCCGCCCAGGATTTCTGAAGGGCGTCGGCCTGTTCGGCGTGCCATTTGCTGCCATACAACTGTTCGCCTGCTTCGGCGGCGCGGCCCCAGAAACCACCTAAGAGCCCGACCCCAACGTCCATAATATTGGTTGCTGTGCTGACCGTGGAACGAATGGGTCGCGTATCAACGGCCCAATAGCATTCCTGACAGGTGAAGCGAAAGGCAAAGTAGCCTTGCGATTGATTGCTGTTGTCTTGATAGATGCTGGGAACGACGTAGCTTTGCGCCATAGGAGCCTCTCTTTTCCGTTATGATGGTTGAGTGATAAATGCAACACCTGCTGTACCGGGACCGGTATACGTGCCTACCACGGCTCCGAGTTTATAGGTGGGAATGGTGCCTTTATAGCTCACCTGGAGGGCCTGTGCAAGTTCCTGGCCTACAGCAGCGTCTGACTCAACAATAGCAAATTCTTCAGGCTGCACCATTTCGCCGACGAGTTGCGCGATACGCGCATAGGCCTTGCCACGCGTCCGTGGACGCTCAATGAGATCAATAAGGCCGTTCTTGATGGTGAGAATAGGCTTCACACTGAGCATGGCACCAACGAGGGCCACGGCACCGCCAATACGTCCACCGCGTTTGAGGTATTCCAGGGTATCTAAGACAAATAGGACGCGCGTGCGTGCCAGACGGTCAAGCACGTTGGCCTTGATTGCTGCCAAACCTGCGCCTTGCTGAGCTTCCTCTGCTGCATGCATGATCGCCATATTCATGCCAATGCTCACGCTTGCGGAGTCTAGGATGTCAATGGGAATTTTCTTGAGGTCATCGGGTAAGGAATCGCGTGCGGTACAGGCAGATTGGTAGGTGCCACTGAGTTTCGAGGAAACCATGACTGCCAGAATGGCGTCGGCCCCCTCGTTAATGAGTTTTGTAAATGCTTCAATAAAGGCGGCAGGAGACGGCTGCGAAGTGCGTGGCGATACTTTGCTGGATTGCAGCCGCGCATAAAACGCGGTATTATCCAGTTCTATGCCATCGAGAAAAGCGTCGTCGCCAAAGAATACTGTCAGTGGCACGACGGTGATGCCCAGGGCTTCTGCCCGCTCCTTGGGAATATCCGCTGTACTATCGGTGAGGATACGAACAGCCATATTAAACCTCCCATTGACACACGACTGCGTGGTGTCCCTTCATATTTGCCTTAGTATACTATGGTTGCCGTGAGAAGTCGAGGTTTTAGAGTTTTGGCGCAGGGTTTCTCAAAAGTAGGGAATGGGGGAGGGGTATGGAGGCAAAAGGTACGGGCCGATAAATCGGCATTGGGCACGATAAATCGGCCCCTACGGCGAGTTGAGAGGGTTTTGGAGTCAGATTGGTTGAGATAGTGGGAACGGATGAGATAGTGGGGATTGAGGCGATAGTGGGGATGGGGGTGGGATCGGGGAGTGTCGGGACAATTGGGACAGAGGGATTGTCGTTCGTTGGCGCGGAGAGAGAGGGATGGTTGGGGATGGTATAGAGGCCACGGGCGGGAGAATAGAGTTCGCCGGCGAGTTTCATACGGATGAGCATTTTGCGACCGGCTTCGGGGTCGTAGGAGGTGGCGTCGAGGATGGCGGGGATGGTTTGTGGTGTGGGGCTGGTTTGCAGGAAGTGAAGGATGGCTTGACGGTGTGGTGAGTAGAGTGGGCCGGTGCAGAGACGTGCCAGTTGGGTGTGGTCTTGTGCGCCGAGAAAGTGGAGGGTGGGGATGCCTGCGAGTGAAAAGCAGGTGTTGTAGATGAGGATGGCGGATGGTGGACAGAGGGGATGGCTGGTGGTGAGCAGGAGGGTGTGGTTCTCGTTGTCGGGGGCGGGTGTGAGGAGGATGCGGCTGCGGACGGCATCGAGGAGTGGAGAAGGCGGGGCTGGCGAGTGCAGAGGGTTGGCGATGGGTACACGGAGGGAGCGGACGAGGAGGATGGCGCAGTTGGTCTGCCGGGCGAGTTCAGCGTGGGTGGGTAGCGAGCGAGTGAGACCTGGAATGGCACTGGCGGGGTCGAGGATGAGCAGACGGGCATCGATGAGGCGTATGGCATCGGTTAGCTGAGGGAGGTCGCGTGGAAGGGAGAAGGTGGGGGTGTTAGAACGGAAGAGCAGGACGCGGGCGGGGTCGCCGTCGGCAGCTTGGAGGCGTGGTTTGATGATAGAGGAGGCGGAGTCATAAGGGGCGAAGAGGAGGACGTTGCCTCGTGTGGTGGGTGTGCCGTCGGGAAGAGAAGTGCCACTAGAGATGCTGGCGGCGAGGGTGAGGGCGAGGAGAGAGGGGTCGCAGCCGGGGGCGGCGTCGAGAAGGGTGAGGTGTCCGAGGGGGATACGAGCGGGCCAGAGCCAGGTGAGAGAGGTGGTGGGGATGTCGGAGAGCAAAAGACTGGCTGGCAAGGAAGGGGCAGTTGGGTCGGGTGGGACAGGGGGGACAAGTGTGTGTGGGAAGGAGTCATGGTTGGGAAAATGGTGTTGGTTGGAGGAGAGGGTGTGCAGGAAGTGGTCGCTGAGGGGTTCGAAGGTCATTGGTGTGATTCTTTCTGGGTAGAGGGTTGATGGGTAAGTGTGCGAGGTCCGAGAGAGTGGGCGATTTGTTGGGACTGACGGAGGTGGCTCGAATGAGTGTTCCTTGTGTTGAGTATACCATAGATTCGGTAATTAAGCAAGCAAGGGGTGAGGTATAGGCGTGTGGGGTTCATTTTTTGCAAGTGCGTTCTGCGAAGGGTGTAGGGACAAGGTGAGGCGGTGGCGGAAGATGGGGGGCCTTGTGCTTGTCCTCTCGTCCGGTGGGAAGTATCGGCCCCTGACCAGGACAGGCAAAAGCCCCCCCATCGACCACGGCCCACCCCCCCATCGACCACGGCCCAGCACCCTGTCCCTACACACGCAACTCCCCAAC